>DASRDL010000045.1:0-6607 GCA_035652635.1 Hyphomicrobiaceae bacterium
GAGACGGCGATGGACAACGCGCCGGATCGCTATCGCTACGTCCTCGAGCGGTCCGTCGTCGATGTGCCCGGCGCGCATTGGACCTACTGCGGCGGCGCCACCGCTCTGCTGGCGCGCATCATCGCCAAGGGCTCGGGCAAGGCGCTGCACGCCTTCGCGCGCGAGAGCCTGTTCGAGCCACTGGGCATGGGTCCGACGGAATGGGCCGCGGGTCGCGACGGCGAGCCCTTCGCCGCCTCGGGCGCGCGCATGTCGGTGCGGGATCTGGCGCGCATCGGCACAATGATGCTGCACGGCGGCAAGGTGGGCGAACGTTCCGTCGTTCCCGCCGACTGGGTGACACGCTGCACCACCCCCGCCGTCAGCGCCGACGAGGTTCGCCGCTACGGCTATCAGTGGTTCGTGCTCGACATCGCCTTCGGCAAGCCGAAAGGCTGGGCCGTCGGCCGGCTGGAGCGCATGTGGATGGCGCAAGGCGAGGGCGGCCAGCGGCTCATCGTCATCCCGGCGCTGCAACTGGTGCTGGCCATCACCGCCGGCAACTACGGCGCCGAGGACCAGTGGATGCCGCCCACGCGCGTCCTGCGCGAGGTGGTGCTGGTGAGCGTGCAATAGGCCGCGACGGAACGCGCTATCGCCCCAGCAGGCGGAACAGCGGTGCGGGATCGCCCAGCGCAGGCAGGTCGCGCACGAGGCGGACGATCTCGCGCGCCTCGGAGGCCGAGCGGCGCGCGCTCGCATTGTCGAGAAACTTCTGCTCGATCTCTGCGGGCGTGAGCGGGTCCTGCGGGTCGCCCTTGGGGAAGTCGCGCATGGCGACGAGGCGCCGGCCGTCCTTCAGCGTCACGGTCACGCGGGCGGGGAACTTCGCCGGGTAGAGCCGGGTGAGCTCCGGATCGGCAACCACCTCGGTCCTGGCGAGCAGGGCCTGCACGTCGTCGCGCAGCACACGGCCGGCCGCGAACTGGGCCTGGCCGGCCGCGCGGTCGAGCGCCGCCACGGCACAGCAGTAGGGCACGCTGACGCGGGCCCCCATCGGCGTCGTCACCTGCTTGGCGGAGAAGTGCGACTTGACCGTGGCGTAGGTCTCGTTGGTGATCGAGGCGATGGCTTCGGGTTTCACGTCGTGCTCCGTCACCACCGCGAGCGTCGCCTGGATGGCGGCGTGGCTCGCCAGGATCGAGGGGAAGAGCTTGAAGCCGTTCTGCAGGATCTCCCAGTCGCGGCCGAGACCGCGCGTGAGGGCGGCCGCATCGGGCTCGAGCGAGAAGGCGTTGAGGTAGCCCTTCTCGTGCTCGAGGATCGCGGGCGGGCTCGTTCCGCCGAGCTCGGCGAGTCGCGCCGACAGCACGCCGTTGAAGGCGGCCTTGCCGGGATGCAGGCTCTTCGTCAGGTCGCCGGAGGTGAAGAAGGTGTTGAGGCCCGCTGCCTGTGTGCCGGCAAAGCCGAGGGCGGCCTGCGCCTTGTCGGGGCCGAGGGCGAGCGCGGATGCTGCGCTGGCGGCGGCCCCGAAGGTTCCGTTGGTGGCCGTGGAGTGCCAGTAGCGGTAGTGCGTCGGCATCACCGCCATGCCCACCCGCACCGCCGTCTCGTAGCCGGCGACGATGGCGGTGACGATCGCCCGGCCGTCGAGCTTGCGCTCCTCGGCGAGCGCCAGGGTCGGCGGGACGATGACAGAGCCCGTGTGCAGCAGCGCCCGCTTGTGCGTGTCGTCGAAGTCGGCGGCGTTGGCGAGGATGCCATTGGCCATGGCCGCGAGTGCAGCGTCTGTCCCGGCGTCGCTGCCCCAGATGGCCGCCATCGGCGCCGCCTGGAAGGTCGCGGTGATGCGCGCCGCGATGTCCGCCTTGTCGGGGTCGTCGCGCCAGGCACCGAGCGCACAGCCGAGCGTGTCGAGGATGACGTCGCAGGCCTGGCGCACGACCGCTTCGGGCAGGTCCTCGAAGCGCAGCGAGGCGACGAACTCGGCGAGCCTTCGCGTGGGGCCCGGAGTTTGCGGCATGGCGCGATCCTTTCGCGAGTTGCGGGAGGCGGCGTCGACGGATGCCGGATGAGACTAATCCCCGTTCTGCCCCTCGAGGAGCCTGCGGTAGAAGTCGTCGAAATGGATCCTCGGCATCCACGCCGGATGCGGCGGGTGCGTCGGAAGCGGCGATGAATCGAGGCGGATGGGCGTGATGTCCGGCACCCGGCGGCCCATGTGCGAAGCACGCCGATAGGCATGCTCCGCCTCCCTGCGCACCATTTCCGACTGAGCCGCGTGCTGCGACCAGAACAGGTAGAACACGTCACAGCGGTCGATCTCCTCGAACAGGCGCCGCTCCCAATCATCGCCCGGCCGAAGGGAGAAGATGTCCTGGAAGAAGTCGATCCTGGCGGCGCTCAGGGCGCGCGCGAACCTGATGACCTCGGCCCGATCCTGGGAGGCATGCGACAGGAAAGCGTACCTGTAGCGGCGCGCCTCCTTCCCCGTGACATCGGTGGCTTTCGCCGCGGCGTTCTCGCAGGCGAGGACGAACTCCAGGAACCCCACCGGTATGCCATCCACGCTCACGCGCACGACCGGAAAGAACTCCTGCCCGTGCCGGGCTTCGGCAGGAATGGTCACCCGGAAGCTCACGGCCTGTGGTCGCCCGCGCCAGACGACCTCGCGGCTCGGCGCCTCGGAGAAGAGCGCCGGACAGTCGAGCGTGATGGCCAGCCTCTGTCCGCGGGCCACCTCGGCTTGCAGCGTGGCGATGCTCCTGAGGCGCGATCCCGGGTCGATCTTCCCGGCTATGGCCTCGGCCCGGTCCAGCTGCTCGGGCGGGTGGAGGAAGACCTGTACGAAAACCGATCTGCCCGCTGCCGCCGCCGGCGGAGAAAAGACGCTGCAATCGACGATCTCTGCGGCCTCATGCGAGCCGGGGGGCGCACCCGCCGGCGGAAACGCGTTCAACTTCAGGAATGCGAGCAGCTTGCCTGCGGCGCTCGCCAGGCCGTCGAGCAGACCGACCTTCCAGGCGCCGACGGCAGCGACGGCGGCAATGAGGAGCGTGGCCAGGGGCAACCCCGCGCGCAGGGCCTGCGCGGAAGGAACAGGCAGTCGCTGCGTCGGCGCCAACCCGGCCGGGGCTCTCGCCGAAGGAGCGCCGGGCTCGGTGCGGGGCACCGCGGCGGGCGGCGGCCGGCTGGCCAAGGTGATGTCGTCGGTGGATCGTGTCGGCGCCGGATCGTCGCCCAGACGACTGACGGCCCGTCTCCTCAGGAAGAGCGCTCCGACGCCGAGCTCAGCCGGCTCGGGACCGGGCGGTTCGGCGGATGCCGCGATCGAAGCCGACTCCGGCTCGGCACGAGGCGAGGGCAACCCGTCCTCGGGCGCGAGAAGATCATCGGCCTCGCCGCGCACGGCCTGCGCGATGCCATCCAGGTCGGAGGCCAGGAAGATCGGCGATGTCGAGACGAGCGCAGGTATGTCGGCGGCGGCGACATCCTCCGTCCTCACCTGCACCAGCTTGTGGGCGCGGTGCGCACGCAGGGCTTCGTCCCGAAGCCACGGGCGGGTGAGCGACGTCTTCGTCCACAGGACGACGAACCTGTCGACCTGATCGACGTCCAAGGGCGCAGGTACGCGCCGTTCCATGAACATGCGGTGGAACCAGGGCGATGCGTACCCTTGCTCCTCCAGGTCGGCGACGAGCTGGGAGGCCAGATGCCGGTCTTCCCACACGTAACTGAAGCAGATGCCAGACATTGGCGCCACCCGTCCCTCGGTCGAAGCCCAATGATCGTGCGCGGCAGGCCGAGCGGTCAATCGCCCGTCGGCGAGATGCGGAACTCGATGACCTCGGGCAGCTCCAGCAGGTGCCGCGACAGCGTTTGCGCGCTCGACTTGTCGCGGCTGCGGATCACCATGCGGTATTCGAAGAAACGGCCGTCGTCGATCAGGCGCGTGGAGAGGTGGGCGATCGAGAAGCCGTGCCGGCCGATCAGCTCCCGCAGCTCCGTCTCCCCCATCACCGCTTCGCGTTTGAAGCGCAGGTGGTGGTGCGCGTAGAGCTCGGAGGGCAGCTTGTCCTCGATGGTCCGGAACAGGCTCAGCACGACCAGCGTCATCACCGTGCCGATCAGGGCCGGCATCCAGAAGCCGATCCCCACCAGGATGCCGATCGCCGCCGTCATCCAGATCGATGCCGCCGTGGTGAGGCCCCGCACCGTCAGGCCCTCCTTGAAGATCACGCCGGCGCCGAGAAAGCCGATGCCCGTCATGATGCCCTGGGCCATGCGCGTCGGGTCGGTACGGATCGCCTCGGGCGTCACCTGGGTCATCCATTCGCCCTGGTAGACGGTGACCAGCATCAGCAGCGAGGAGGCGGCGCAGACGAGCGCATGCGTGCGGAAGCCTGCCGGGCGGCCGTGGTAGGTGCGCTCCAGCCCGATGGCGGCGCCGATGATCACCGCCCCGACGATGCGCGCCAGCATGATCACGGTCTCCGGCCCCAGATAGGACAGATTTGGCAGGGACATCGGCAGCTTCCGCCGTCATGTGATTGTCGCGAAAGTGTCACGGTTGAGTAGCACGCCGGCGGTGCGGGACAAGTGCAATGGTGGCTGCCGACGAGAGGGAGCGCCCGAAAGGGTGCGGCCTTGACCCACGCTGCACATCGGGCGAGAAGCCGGCGATGTCGTTTCTCGCCAAGCTCGCCGTCTTCGCGCTGTGCGCCTACGCGGCAGTCCTCCTTGCCGCCTATTTCGGCCAGCGGCGCCTCATGTACTTTCCCGATCGCACCCGCGTGCCGCCGGTTGCAGTCGGCCTGCCGAGCGTGGCCGAGCGCGTGCTCGACACGGCCGACGGCGAGCGCCTGATCGCCTGGTACGGCAAGGCCCAGCCCGGCCAACCCACCATCCTCTACTTTCACGGCAACGCCGGCAGCCTCGCCAATCGCGCACCGCGCATCGAGCGCTTCATGGCCGAGGGCTGGGGCGTCTTCATGCTGAGCTACCGCGGCTACAGCGGCGGCACCGGCAGCCCGACGGAGGCGGCCAACGTCGCCGACGCGCTGCTCGCCTACGACACGCTGGTGGCCGACGGCGTCGCGCCCGCGTCCATCGTCCTCTACGGGGAGTCGCTTGGCTCGGGGGTTGCCGCGCGCGTGGCCGCCGAGCGCCCGGCGCTGGGGCTCATCCTGGATGCGCCCTATACCTCGATCCTCGAGGTCGCCAAGGCCGCCTATCCGTTCCTGCCGGTCGACGCCTTCCTCAAGGACCGCTACGAGACGCGCAAGATCATCGACAAGGTCAAGATGCCGGTGCTCGTGCTGCACGGCGAGCGCGACGAGGTGATCCCGGTGAGCATGGGACGGGAGCTTGCCAGGCTCGCCAACGAGCCCAAGCGCGTCGTCACGTTCCCCGACGCCGGCCACATGGACATGTATGTCGACGGCAACCCGGGGCTGCCCGCGGTACGCGACTGGATCGCAACGCTGCCCCGCTAAAGCACTTGCCGATCAGCAGGCGTCACGGTCATCCCGGAATTGCGCAAAGCGCAATATCCGCGACCCAACAGGGCGAATGGATACTGGTGCGGACTCTCGGCCCTGGGTCCCGCCTCTCGGGCTGACGCCCGAGGCCGGGATGACAGCGCTTCGGGCGCGACGCGTACAACGCCCCGCTCCGGAGCCCGAAGCGGGGCGAGGACCGTTTCAACGCCTGTGAAGGCCCTCAGCGAGGCCCGCCGAAGCCGCCGCTGCGCGGCGGACCGCCACTGCCGCCGCTGCGTCCGGCGCCGCCGGGACGACCGCCGGCACCCGGCTTGGCGCCGGCTTTGGCCGCCTGAGCCTTGCCCGGCAACAGGCCCTCGCGCTGGGCGCGCTTGCGCGCCAGCTTGCGGGCTCGGCGCACCGCCTCGGCCTGCTCGCGCACGCGCTTCTCGGACGGCTTCTCGTAGTAGTTCCGCAGCTTCATCTCGCGGAAGATGCCCTCGCGCTGCATCTTCTTCTTGAGCGCCTTGAGGGCCTGATCGACGTTGTTATCGCGAACCTGAACCAGCAAGCAGGGTGTTCCTCGCTCTCGGGGTGATCTGTTGCATGTGCTCCATGCGGGTTGCGGACGGACAAACGCTCTACGCGCCCGGAGCCGCACCCCACGCGTTGCCCAAGCTTCTAGCAAAGCGCGGTTAACATGTCCATCGGGAGCGCTGTGCCGTCCATGCCGGCACCGCCGGTTCCCGCTCCTCCACGCTCGCCCGGCAGGGAAGCGGCGTGGACGGATGTCACCCCTTGCGCACCCGGGCGCGGGGGAGGCCGGGGAAGAGCTCGTTGTGCTGGCCCAGGCGCGGGGCGCGGGAGCGGATGCGGGGGCGCTCGCCGCCGAAGGTGAGCGGCAGAGCCATCAGCTCGAGGTCGATCTCCGGCACCGGCTGCAGCATGGCGAGCGCCGCCGTCTGCGGATGCGCCTTCATGTGCGTGATGTCGTTGATGGGCGCGCACGGCACGCCCGCCTTCTGCAGGCGTGCCACCCACTCCTCCTTCGGGCGCTGGCGCATGATGGCGGTGACCTCGGCCACCAGCGTGTCCTTGTTGGCGAAGCGGTCGGCGTTGGTCTTGTAGCGCGGGTCCTTGGCCCACTC
>DASRDL010000046.1:0-5756 GCA_035652635.1 Hyphomicrobiaceae bacterium
AGGCACTCCCTGGAGCGCGTCGGGCATATGCATGGGAAAGCGCCCCGGCACCACCAGCATCGCATCGAGGCCGATCGCGTGCTCGCGATAGCCGGGGTGGCGGCTGATCCAGAACTCCGCCGCGCGGGCGATGCGCGCGGCCTGCCGCGGGGTGATCGCCGCCTCCGCCTCCATCCGCGTCGCGCGCCGCTTGACCTCGACGAAGGCCAGGCGGCGGCCGCGCACGGCGACGAGGTCGATCTCGCCGTGCGGCGTGCGGGCGCGGCGCGCCAGGATGCGATAGCCCCTGGCCAGCAGCGCCGCCGCCGCCAGCCATTCCGACACGCGCCCGCGGCGGTAGCGGGCGAGGCGCTCGCCGCGGTGTGCGGTCTCCATGGCTATGCACTCTCGTCGCGGTGCCGCTGCAGGGCCAGCGCCAGATCGTAGACCCGGCCGCGCGGCACGCCCAGATCCTGCGCCACCCGGCGCGCCGCATCCGAGAGGCTCATGTCGGCGAGGAGCGCCGCGAGCCGGTCGGCGATCTCTTCGTCCGTGGCGGTGACGGCGACCGGGGGGCCGACCAGGATCACCATCTCGCCCTTGGGCGCCGCGTCGGCGGCCCATCGCGCGAGCTCGGCAGGCGTGGCGCGCCGCACCTCCTCGTGCAGCTTGGTGAGCTCGCGCGCCACCGCCGCGCCGCGCTCGCCCAGGACCGAGGCGATGTCGGCGAGGCTCTCGGCCAGGCGCGAGGGCGCCTCGTAGAAGACCAGCGTCGCCGGCACCGCCGCGAGCTCGGCGAGCCGCGTCCGCCGGGCGGACGGTCGCGGCGGCAGGAAGCCCGCGAACAGGAAGGCATCGGTGGCGAGCCCGGCCGGCACGAGCGCGGCGAGCAGCGCCGAGGGGCCCGGCAGGGCCGTCACCGCAAAGCCCGCATCGATCGCCTCGCGCACGAGCTTGTAGCCGGGGTCGGACACCAGCGGCGTGCCGGCATCGCTGATGAGGGCCACCGACCTGCCCTCGGCCAGCTCGGCCAGCACGCGCGGTCGCTCGCGCGCCGCGTTGTGCTCGTGATAGGGCCGCGTTGGGCGCGAGATGCCGTAGTGTGCCAGCAGCGCGCGGCTGTGGCGCGTGTCCTCGCAGTAGAGGACGTCGGCCCGCGCCAGGACGGCGAGCGCCCGCAGGGTGATGTCGGCGAGGTTGCCGATCGGCGTGGCCACCACGTAGAGGCCCGCCGCCAGCGGCCTGGCCAGCAGTCCGTGCACGACCTCGGCGGCCCGGCCCGCGACCGCGGCCAGCTGGGCTCCGGCTGGCGATCTTCCCGACACGTCCGCCACCCTGCGGCTGCTTTTCCTGCCCCCTGCCCCTGGGCCCGGGGCATTTATGCGGTGCGAACCGGCCGCGGCGCCAGCCGAAATAGCGTTTGACGCGGGTGCATTTGCTCTGGTGCAGGGGCGGCAGGCAGGTTACCAACATTTCGAGTCGCAGGCACACTTCGGGGAGCGATGGCGGGCAGGGCATCCGGGACACGTTGGCTGCGGCCCCTCGCCGTGCTTGCGGGGGTGGTTGTCTGCGGCCTGCTGACCGCAGCGTGCTCCACCGACGGCCCGGCGATGCTGCCCGTCACGTCCGCTCTCCCCAGCCAGTCGGAGACGGCGCCGGCGACCAGGGGGCAGCAGGTCAAGGTGGCGCTGCTGGTGCCGCTGTCGGCGCAAGGCCATCCCGGGCTGATCGCCAAGAGCCTCAAGCAGGCGGCCGAGCTTGCGCTGTTCGAGCGTGACAACCCGAGCCTCCAGCTCGTCGTCAAGGACGACAGGGGCACGCCGGAGGGCGCCAGGGCCGCTGCCGACGAGGCGATCAGGGGCGGTGCCCAGCTCATTCTGGGACCCGTCTATGCCAAGTCCGCCGCCGCGGTCGCGCCCGTTGCGAGGCAGGCCGGGGTGGCAGTGGTGAGCTTCTCCACCGACCGGCAGGTGGCAGGCAGCGGGGTCTACCTCCTGAGCTTCCAGGTGGCACCGGAGGTCGAGCGCGTCGTCGGCTATGCCGTGAGCCGCGGCAAGCGCAGGTTCGCAGCCCTCATTCCCGACGATGCCTTCGGCAAGGTGGCGTCGGCCGCCTTCAGCGACGCCGTGGCGCGGGCCGGCGGCACCATCATTGCGGTGGAGACCTACCCGTTCTCGCCCAATGGCGTGCTGGAGCCGATGCGCAAGGTGAGTGCCGTGATCCAGGCGGGCCAGGCCGAGGGCGCGCCCATCGATGCCCTGTTCCTGCCGGGCGGCCAGGAGCATGTGGAGCTGATCGCCCGGCTCCTGCCCCAGGCGGAGATCGACACGCAGAAGGTGAAGCTCATCGGCACCGGCGGCATGGACTACCCCAATGCCGGCCGCGATGCCCGGCTCGTCGGTGCGTGGTACCCGGCGCCCGATCCGCGCGGTTGGAGCGATTTCTCGCAGAAGTATGCCAAGACCTACGGGCAATCGCCGCCGCGCATAGCCGCGCTCGCCTACGATGCCGTCGGCATGGCCATCGCCCTGTCGGCGGGGGCCGAGGGACGCTATGGCCCGGCCCAGCTGACGCGCGCCGCAGGCTTCACCGGTGTCGACGGCGCCTTTCGCCTGTTGCCCGACGGCGGCACCGACCGCCCGCTCGCCATTCTCGAGGTGCAGAAGTTCGGCGCAGGTGTCGTCGATCCGGCCCCCAGTCTGGGAGCGGCACCCCAGCCCGGCGTGACGGGCGCCGGCGCCTTCGGGTTCCTGCCCCGCTCGCTCCTCAACCTCAACTGAGACCGGCGCCGGCCGGCTCGAGCGCCGACGCCAGCCGCAGCACGATCTCGTTCAGGACGATGCGGCCGCCGGGGGTGGCCCGCAGCCGGCTGCGGCCGTCCCACGCGAGGAGGCCCTGCTCGGCCAGGCGGCCGATCGCCGCCGCGGCAGGGCGCAGCCCGCTGATGCGGCAGAGGCGATCGACATCCAGTCCCTCGGCGAGCCTCAGCCCCATGATGAGCGCTTCGTCGGCCTGCTCGGCCGGCGTGAGCGCGGCGCTCTCGAGGATGCCGTGGCCGCCCGCTTCCACGCGCCCGGCCCAGCGCTCCGGCTGCCGCTCGGCGGCGGTCGCCAGCCGGCTGCCGCCCACCACGACGCGGCCGTGCGCGCCGGGGCCGATGCCGGCGTATTCGCCGTAGCGCCAGTAGGTGAGATTGTGGCGACTCTCCTCGCCGGGCGAGGCATGGTTGGAGATCTCGTAGGCGGGCAGCCCGGCCGCGCCGGTCATCTCCTGCGTCAGGTCGTAGAGCACACTTGCCGCCTCGCCCTCGGGAACCGAGAGCTTGCCCGTGGCGTGCAAGGCGGCGAACGGCGTGCCCGCCTCGATGGTGAGCTGGTAGAGCGAAAGATGCGTCGGCGCCAGCGCCAGGGCCTCGGCGAGCTCGGCACGCCAGGCCTGCAGCGTCTGCCCCGGCCGCGCATAGATCATGTCGAAAGAGGCCCGCGCGAACGTCGCCCGCGCGATGCCGATGGCCGCCAGCGCCTCCGCGCGCGTGTGCAGGCGGCCGAGCGCGGCAAGCTCGGCGTCGTCGAGCGACTGCACGCCGAGCGACACGCGGTTGACGCCCGCCGCGCGATAGCCCCGGAAGCGGCCGGCCTCCACGCTCGACGGATTGGCCTCCAGCGTGACTTCCGCATCCGCCTCGACGCTCCAATGCCGCGCGACCGCGTCGAGGATCGCACCGACGGTGACCGGCGACATCAGCGACGGCGTGCCGCCGCCGAAGAACACGCTGGTGACCCGGCGGCCCGGTGCCAGGCCGGCCCAGTGCCCGATCTCGGCGAGATAGGCGCGCAGGAAGCGAGCCTCGTCGATCCCGCCGTGGCGGACGTGGCTGTTGAAGTCGCAGTAGGGGCACTTGGAGGCGCAGAACGGCCAGTGCACGTAGACGCCGAAGCCGGCCTCGTCGTGCTCAGCTGCCGCCGCCGCGGCCGAGGCAGGCGAGAGCGAAGCGCCGGAAGGCGCGGGCGCGGTGAGAAAGGGCGTGCTTGGCATCGGGCTCCATCTCCCCGAAGGTCTGGTCGTGGCCCTCGGGAACGAACATCGGATCATAGCCGAAACCCTTGGTGCCGCGCGGGGGCCAGACGAGATGGCCGTCCACCCGGCCCTCGAAGGAGGCTGTCTCCCCATCCGGCCAGGCCAGGCAGAGCGCGGCGACGAAGTTGGCGGCGGGTCCCGGGCTCCTCGTCCACGCGTTGCGCGCTTCGAGCTCCTCGGCAACCCGCGCCATGGCGACCGAGAAGTCCTTGGCGGGGCCCGCCCAGCGCGCCGAGTAGATGCCGGGCAGCCCGCCGAGAGCGTGCACCTCGAGCCCCGAATCGTCGGCCAAGGCCGGCAGGCCGGCCGCTCGCGCCGCCGCCAGGGCCTTGAGCCTGGCGTTGTCGGCGAACGTGCTGCCCGTCTCCTCCGGCTCCGGCAGTCCCAACTCGCCGGCCGAGACGACGCTCAGCCCATGCGGTGCGACGAGGTCGATGATCTCGCGCACCTTGCCGGCGTTGTGGCTCGCCACCACGATCCGGGTGCCCGGGTCGAGGCGCCGCGTCATGCGAGCTTCCAGATGCGCGGCTCGGCGAACTCGAGGCAATTGCCGGCTGGGTCGCGGAAGTAGATCGACCGTCCGCCGCCCGGCCACTCGAAATCGGCCTCGATGGCGACGCCGCGTGCCTGCAGGCGTTGCCGCCATTGCCCGATCTCGGCCGCCGAGGCGCGGAAGCAGACGTGGCCCTCGCCGTCCATGCCGTGCGGCGGCACCGGCAGGGCTCCGGGCGCCGGGGGGATGCGCGTGGCGTCGGGGTTGAAGATCAGCAGCACCTGGTCGCCGCAGCGGTAGAAGAGATGCCGGCCCTCGACCCTGGCGAACGGGTCGAGGCCCAGCGCCTCGCGATAGAAGGCTTCCGCTGCGGCGAGATCCCTGGCGTAGAGCACCGTTTCGAGCACGCCGGTCGGGGTCATTGGGATCGCCCTCCGCGGAGTCCCTGTCTCCCCATGCCTGAAGGGCATGGGCAGAGGGAGGGTTACGCCACCGTCAACTTCTGCAGCGAGATCAGCTCGGCGATGCCCTTCCTGGCGAGCGCCATCAGCTGGTCGAAGCCTTCCTGCGTGAACGGCACGGTCTCGGCCGTCCCCTGCACCTCGACGATGCCGCCGGAGCCGGTCATGACGAAGTTGGCATCGGCATCGGCCGACGAATCCTCGGCGTAGTCGAGGTCGAGGACGGGCATCCCCTTGTAGAGCCCACACGATACGGCGGCGACGTGGTCGCGCAGCACCCCTTCCTTGACCATCTCGCGCGCCTGCATCCACTTGATGCAATCGTGCAGTGCCACCCAGGCCCCGGTGATGGCGGCCGTGCGCGTGCCGCCGTCGGCCTGGATGACGTCGCAGTCGATGGAAATCTGCCGCTCGCCGAGCTTGGGCAGGTCGACGACGGCGCGCAGCGCCCGGCCGATCAGCCGCTGGATCTCCTGTGTGCGCCCCGACGGGTGGCCCACCGTCGATTCGCGCCGCGTGCGTTCCGACGTGGCGCGCGGCAGCATGCCGTACTCGGCCGTCACCCAGCCCCGGCCCTGGCCCTTGAGCCAGGGGGGAATCCGCTCCTCCAGGCTCGCCGTGCAGTTGACGTGGGTGTTGCCGAACTTGATGAGGCAGGAGCCCTCGGCGTGCATCGATACGGCGCGCTCGATGGAGACGCGGCGAAGCTCGTCGGGCTTGCGTTTGGACGGACGCATGGGGCCAGG
>DASRDL010000047.1:0-6741 GCA_035652635.1 Hyphomicrobiaceae bacterium
GATCTTGTCGTTGCGGAAGACCTCGCACGAGGCCCCCAGCTCGCCCAGGAAGTGGACGAGGTTATAGGTGAAGCTGTCGTAGTTATCGATGAGGACCAGCATGGCTCAGGTTTAGGGAGGCCCGCACCCACGGTCAAGGCACGCACGTCGTCGCCGAGCCGGCAGCAAAGGGCGCACCTCAGCCCTTGCCGAGCCGCCGCGCGATCTCCTCCAGCGCGTGCCGCAGTTGCTCTGCAACCACCGGTTTCAGGAGGATGCCGAACGGCCGGGTGATGTCGACGCTGTCCCTCTGCTCGGTGCTCAGCGGCGCCGACACGAACAGGGACCGGATGGACAGGCTGTCGTGGATGATGCGGGCGGTCTCGATGCCGTCCATATCGCCGTCCAGGGCGATGTCCATCAGCACCATGTCGGGCCGCTGCGCCTCGGCGAGGCGGATGGCTTCGGCGCCCGTGGCGCTTCCGCCCACCACCTCATGACCCGCATCGGTAACAATCCTTTCCAACTCGAGCCGAATAAGCGGCTCGTCCTCGACAATCAAGATACGCAAGGCAGCGCCCTTCCCCCATCAATTGCTCAGCATACAACGGACGCACGGGATGCGTGATAGACCAAGGCGTTGATCGAAATCAAGTGCCCCGGACCGGTTCTCACCCGGAGCGTGTCAGTCCAACATCTTCGGCGAGACGAACAGCTCGAGCGCGCCCTTCGCCGGTCCGACGTTCGACCACACGCGCCCCTTGAAACGGATCACAGCCAGCGCAGCCGTCGGGAACTTGCGCGCCAGCGCCTCGAGCCGTGCCGGCTCGCCCGAGCCCGACAGCTCGACGGCCAGCATGTGCATGCCCGGATCGTGGCCCACCACCATGACCTGGCGCATCTTGGGGTCGATCTTGCGGATGCGGGCGAGCAGCGCATCGGGAGGCGCAAGGTAGAGGCCCTTCTCATGGTGGACCTCGGGTTTGCCGGGAAGCTGGGGCAGGACGAGATCGAGCGTCTGCCGCGCGCGCACGGCCGATGAGCACAGGATGAGGTCGGGCGCCAGTCCTTGCGCCTTCATGTAGGCGCCCATGCGCGGCGCGGCCGCCTCACCGCGCCTGGCCAGCGGCCGGTCGAAATCGTCGAGCGAGGAATCATCCCAGCTCGACTTGGCATGCCGCAGCAGGATGAGGGTCAACATGGCGGCATGATAGCCGACGCGGAGCCCCAGTCAGTCAGAAGAAATCGACGCTGCCGCCACTGGCGCGCGTAGAGCTCCGCCGCCGCACGCATCGGTGGCGGGCACGCACAGAGAGGCGGCCTTCTGCCGCAGGCAGCGTAGCGTGCCTACCGATTGCCGCGCTTGGCGCGCTCGGCGAAGCGCACGGCCTCCTCGGCCGCCTTGAACAGCGCCTTGGCCTTGTACCCGCACTCGAGCTGCTCGGCCTTGGGGTCGGAGTCGGCGACGATGCCGGCCCCGGCCTGGACATAAACCATGCCGTCCTTCACCAGGGCGGTGCGCAGCACGATGCAGCTGTCCATCTCGCCGTCGGCGGAGAAGTAGCCCACGCACCCGCCGTAGGGCCCGCGCTTCTCCTTCTCCAACTCGTCGATGATCTGCATGGCGCGCACCTTGGGCGCACCCGACAGGGTGCCCGCCGGGAAGCCCGCCATCAGCGCGTCGATCACGTCGTGCTTCTTGTCGAGCCGGCCCACCACGTGGCTGACGATGTGCATGACGTGACTGTAGCGCTCGATGGCGAAGCTCTCGGTGACGCGCACCGAGCCGATCTCCGCCACCCGGCCGACGTCGTTGCGGCCGAGGTCGAGCAGCATCAGGTGCTCGGCGCGCTCCTTGGGGTCGGAGAGCAGCTCGGCCTCGAGCGCCTTGTCCTCCTGCGGCGTGGCGCCGCGCCGGCGCGTGCCGGCGAGCGGCCGGATGGTCACCTCGCCGTCGCGCACGCGCACCAGAATCTCGGGGCTCGAGCCGACCAGCGAGAATGCGCCGAAGTCGAGGTGGAACAGGAACGGCGAGGGGTTGGTGCGGCGCAGGGCGCGGTAGAGCGCGAAGGAGGGCAGTCGGAACGGGGCGCAGTAGCGCTGCGCCAGCACGACCTGGAAGATGTCGCCGGCGGCGATGTACTCCTTGGCCCGCTCCACCATGGCCATGTATTCCGCCGGCGTGGTGTTGGAGGTGGGCTCCGGCAGGGCCAGGGCCACGCCCGACATGCCGGTTGCGTGCGGCAGCGGCTCGTCGAGCGCCGCCACCACGCCGCGCAGCCGCTCCACGGCGGCGGCGTAGGCCGCTTGGGCCGCGATCTCGGGCGCGGGGTAGACGGGGGTGACGACGATCATCTCGTCGCGCACCGAGTCGAACACGACCATCAGGGTCGGACGCACGAACATGCTGTCCGGCACGCCCAGCGCGTCCGGTGCCTCGTTGGGGAGGTGCTCGATCAGCCGCACGGTGTCGTAGCCCATGTAGCCGATGACGCCGGCAGCGATCGGCGGGAGCCCCTCGGGCAGGTCGATGCGCGACCCTTCCAGCAGGGCGCGCAGCGATTGCAGGGTGGGCAGCTTCTCGGGCTCGAAGGCGGCGAGGTCCTTGTGTGGCTGCCGGTTGATCTCGGCCCTGTCGCCGAAGGCGCGCCAGATGACGTCGGGGGCGATGCCGATGATGGAGTAGCGTCCGCGCACCGCCCCGCCCTCGACCGACTCGAGCAGGCAGCTGATCGCCTGCCCGTCGCTCAATTTCAGTGCCGCCGACACCGGCGTCTCGAGATCGGCGACGAGCCGTGTCCACACCACCTGCGGCTTGCCCTTGCGGTAGAGGTCGGTGAAGACGGAGCGCGCGGGCTCGGCCTCGAACTGCGCCGGTGCCATGTCGAGCTTGGTCATCGGTCCCACTCTTTCGCGGATGGCGCCGCGACCCTTCACTCGCTGTCGGTCTGGTCGCGCCCTGCCGTGCCCAGCGCCTGCTTCAGGGCCGCGTCGTTGACCGAGAGGCCGAAGCGGGTCTGCAGCCCGGCCACGTACTCGGCCAGCACGTCCGTCTGCATCTGGCGCACGAGCTCGGCCTTGAGGCGGTCGCTCTGCTCGGGCGTCGGCGGGGGCGCCGGAGTGATCTCGGCCACGCGCAGGATGATGCGGGCCTTGCCGTCGGACGTCGGCGCCGAGGTGGCGCCGCCCTTGGGGAGAGCGAAGGCCTGCTGCACGGCGTTCTGCGGCAGTCCCTGCGGCGTGGTGCTGCGCGTGACCGCCGGCGTGCGCTCGACCTTGGCCTCCGTCTCCTTGGCCAGGGTCTCCAGGCTCTCCCCGTTCGCCAGCCGGTCGACGAGCTTGCCGGCGAGCGCCACCACCTCCTTGCGCCGCTCGGCATCGACGGCGCCGGTCTTGGCCTCCTCCTTCACCTCCTCGAAGGACTTCTGCTTCTCGGGTGTGACGGCAATCAGGTCCACCCAGGCGTAGCCGCCGTCGCCGAGATCGGCGGCCTCCGATTCGAGCCCCACGGCACCGGCAAAGGCGGCCTGAGCGACGGCGGCCGCGGCCTCCTTCACGTCGATTGCCGGCTTGCCGGCGGCGTCATTGCCCTGCCGGTCGATTTCGGCGATCTCGCGATAGGCGAGATGGAGGGCGTCGCCGATCTCCTTGAGCGTCTTGCCGGCCGAGCGCTCCTTCTCCACGGTGTCGTGCAGCGTCTGCAGCTCGAGGCCCGCGCGTTCCTCGGCGAGGCGATCTTTGATCTCGGCCTTGACCTCGTCGAACGACCGCTGCTTGCCGGGCACGATGTCGGTGACGCGCAGCAGCACGACCGAGAACTGGCCCTCGACCGGCTTCGACAGCTCGTCCTTCTTGAGATCGAACGCCACCGCCGCGATCTTGGCATCGATCATGTCCTTGCGGCCGAGGACGCCCAGATCGATGTCGCTCTCCTTGAACCCGAGCTTGCCTGCTGCCTCGGTGAAATTCTGGGCGCCTGACAGCTCCGCGTACGCCTTCTCGGCCGCCGCCTTGTCGGGGAAGGGCAGCTGCAGGATGCGGCGCTTCTCGGGGATGTTGTACTTCTCCTTGTCGTGGTCGTAGGCCGACTTGAGCTCCTGCTCGTCGATCTGGAGTCGCGCCTTGACCTCGGAGCGCGTGAGCAGCAGAGCGTTGGCCTTGCGCAGCTCCGGCGTCACGAAGCGGCGCTTGTTCTGCTCGTAGAACTCCTTGATCTTGGCCTCATCGGGCTCCGGCGTCTTGACGAGCTTGTCGTACGCGGGGGTGAAGAACTCGATGACGCGCGTCTCGTCGTAATAGCGGTGGAGCATGTCGATGAGAGTCTGCGGCGGGGCCAGCCCCGCAAGCAGCGTATCGGTCAGCTGGTCGCGCACCTCGTCCTTGCGGCGCTCGGCCACGTAGCGGGCCTCCGAGTAGCCGTTCTGGCGCAGCACGGCGCGGAAGGTGTCCTGCGAGAACTTGCCGGTGAGATCGCGGAAGGCCGGGTCCTGGCGGATCAGGTCGGCGATTGCCGCGTCCGACAGCGCCAGGCGCAGCTCGCGCGCATGCATCTCGATCGCCGCCACGCCGATCAGCCGCGACAGGGTGCGCTGCTCGACGCCGAGCATCTTGGCCTGCTCGCTGGTCAAGCGGCGGCCGCCCAGGCGGCGCGAGAGGGCGGCGATCTCGTCCTGGTAGGCCTGCCGGTACTCGTCCACCGAGATTTCGGTGCTGCCGAGGCGCGCCAGCGTGCCGCGCCCGTAGCCGCGGAAGACGTCGGCGACGCCCCAGACGGCGAAAGCGATGATCAGCAGCCCAAGCAGGATCTTGGACAGCCAGTTCACGGCGCCGCGTCGCATTGCATCGAGCATGGAGCGTCATTTCCTGGTTGCCGCCGGTGCAAACGGGGTAGGCTACTGCGCTGCCGCGGCGGCCAGGCGACGATGGGCCTCGACGGCTTGATTTTCCACGCTTTGACGCGGACGCGCGGCATATTATGAACCCGTGGTCGGCACGGCAAGTCGCCGGCCAGGCCGTCCTACCGCGGCGGCGCGGCCATGCTCCGCATGGACGCAGGCGGCAGAGGCGGCAAACAGAGGCTCGAGGACCATGGCAGCGCCCTCGCGAGACATCCGGCCGCTGGTTGCCGGCAACTGGAAGATGAACGGGCTCACCCCCGCCCTGGCCGAGGCCCGTCGCGTGCGCGACCGGCTGGCCAAGCCGGACTTCGCCCCCGGCGTCGACGCCATGATCTGCCCGCCGGCGACGCTCGTCGCGGCCCTGGCGCGGGAGGCGGCCGGATCGCGGCTGATGGTCGGCGGCCAGGATTGCCATGCGGCCGCGAGCGGCGCCCACACCGGCGACATCTCCGCCGAGATGCTCGAGGACGCCGGCGCCACGGCCGTGATCGTCGGCCATTCCGAGCGCCGCGCCGATCACGGCGAGCGCGATGCCGACGTGCGCGCCAAGGCGCTGGCGGCGCATCGTGCCGGTCTTGCCGCTATCGTCTGCGTCGGCGAGACGGCGGGCGAACGGCGGGCGGGGCTGACGCTCGCCGTCGTTGGCCGCCAGCTTGCCGCTTCGCTGCCCGACAAGGCGACGGCCGCCGACACGGTGCTCGCCTACGAGCCGGTGTGGGCCATCGGCACCGGCCTCACGCCGACACCCGCCGACGTCGCCGAGGTGCATCGCTACCTGCGGAGCGCGCTCGCCGAGCGCTACGGCGCTGCGGGCCGGGCCATGCGCATCCTCTATGGCGGATCGGTGAAGCCCGACAACGCGCGCACGTTGTTGTCCATCGACGACGTCGACGGCGCGCTGGTCGGCGGCGCCAGCCTCAAGGCCGACGATTTTCTCGCCATCATTGCCGCATGCGGCGCTTGACCGCAGACGGCAAAGCGGATTAGTGCCGGAAGCCGAGGGTCGCGACCGCAAGAAGGGGGCCGCGTGGTGAAGATGCGTCTGGGCATGGCCGTCATCGCCGCAGCCCTGGTCGCGCACGGCTACGCGCTGCGCGCGGCTCCCCTCGACAAGGACGATTGCGCCAAGCTCAAGACCGAGCAGGGCGAGCTCGAGCAAAGCGGCGTGCGCGGTAACATGGGGCGAGGGCCCGAGTGGGCCAAGTCCAACCTGGCACCCGACAAGCTCGAGCAGATCCGCCGCCTCATCGAGGTCGACGAGCAGCTGCTGTTCCGCTGCCAGGGCCGGCCGCTCGTAAACCTGAGGGAAGCCGCCCCGCTGCCGCAGACGCGCGAGGCGGCGCCCAAAGTGCCGGTGGCAAAGGCGGCCAAGACGCCGAGCAATGGCGAGAAGAAGGGCCCGCCGGTCAAGAAGGCGGCCGCGGCGCCGTCGGCGGCCGCCGACAAGGGCGCCGTCAAGGCTCCGGCGGCCGCCGCCAAGGCCTCGGCTGCTCCGGGTCCTGCACCGGCCAAGGACCCGAAGGCCGATGACAAGGGCGCCAAGTCCAAGGCCAAGCGCAAGGCCAACGATGCCTACAGCCCGCCCCCTGCGGACTGGTCCACCAATCCGTTTGCCGATGCGCCGGCTTCGGCCGCCAAGAAGTGACCGCGTGCGGCGAGCGGGCGCCGATGCTGGCGGCCCGCGCTCAGCTGGTGTAGAAGCCTGGGGCCCAGCCCACCCCCGGAACCCGTCATGACGACCGTCCTGCTCATTGTCCACCTCATGATCGCCGCGGCGCTGGTCGGCGTCGTGCTGCTGCAGCGCTCCGAGGGCGGCGCGCTCGGCATCGGCGGCGGCGGGGGCTTCATGACCGGGCGGGGTGCT
>DASRDL010000048.1:0-13303 GCA_035652635.1 Hyphomicrobiaceae bacterium
GGAACAGGAAGCGGCAGACCGCGATGGAAATCGCCACGGTTTCCGGCCATGCGGCGATCGCGGAACTGCTGAAATGAAGCGGGCGGCCGGCGTTCCTCTGCGTGTTGCCGGACGGTCGCTCGGCAAGGCGCGGACGCCACATGCGGACGCCGCATAAGAGGTCAGGGCGCCGACTTGGGGGTGCGGCGCCCTGATCAAGAGACCAGCCCGGTGCGGGGAATGGGCCAGTCTACCCAACAACGGCCGCGGTCGCGCCCTATTCCGTATATTCGGTAAGAATATTGATGGCGGGCAGAAGATCTGACACGGCTGCGCAGCAGCGCCCGCGGAAGGCCACGTTACCGCAAAGGTTGTAGGGGCCGGTCTGGTACCGCCCCGATCGAACCGGCTGGGTCGCTACCGGCATCGACAGGATGTCGTGTTCATTTGGCGGTCGAGCGGGATGTGAGGGGGGCATCGCCTCCGTTGCCATGCCTCCCAAATCGCACGATCGCCTGCAGGCCGCCCAGCAGGGCTTGGCCCAGCTCGAGGCTTCCGTGGTTGAGCTCTATGAGGTCTTTGGCGATGGCCAAGCCGATGCCGGTGCCGGGCACGGCTCGGTCCAGCCTCACGCCGCCTTGCAGGACCTCGGCGACGCTCCCGCAGGGAATGCCCGGTCCATCATCCGCAATTGCGATTTCGACACCAGCCTCGGTTGCACGTGCCGTGACAAGCACGCGGCCCTTGGCCCATTTGCGCGCATTGTCGAGCAGGTTCCCGAATACGTCCTCCAGATCGCGGCGGTCGATCGGCACCTCGAGCCCCGCCGGCGTGACGGACAGTGACCAGTCGAGCTCCGTGCCGCGCGGCAGCCGCTGCATCGCTCCGACGAGGCGCTGCAGAAGCGGCTCCAGCAGCGTCCGCGTGCCGGCGGATTTGCGCGGCCCGACAGCGCGCGCCGCCGCGAGCGTGCGCGTCACCTGCGCGTTGATCGTCTCCACCTCTTGTTCGATGGCCGCCGCAGCGGACAGTTCTCCCTTGTCGCGCAAGGCCCTGGCCTCGGCCGCAAGGATTGCCAGCGGCGTCTTCAGCCCATGCCCCAGCTTGCCGGCATTGACGCGGGCGCGCTCGACTTCGCGCTCCTGGGTGGCGATGAGGCTGTTGAGGTCTGCAACCAGCCCCGCGAGCTCGTCGGGGTAGGTTCCCTCGAGACGGTGTGCCTGGGCTTGCCGCAGCTTGCCGAGCTGCGCGCGCAACGCTTCGAGTGGAGCCAGACCCGCGCCGACCTGGAGCCACGAGGCCGCGGCCAAGAGCGCGCCGAGAACGGCCAGGGACAGGGCCACGATCCTCGCAAAATCACGACGGGCCTCTTCGACCACACGGCTTTCCCCGCCGATCGCCAGTACGAGCGGCCGCGTGTTGTCAGCCCCAGCGAGCACCAGGCGCTCAACGACCAGCAGGCGCTGATTGCGCGGCCCATGGGTCTCGCGTTGATGGAGCGCGCCGGGCGAGAGAGGACCCCGAGAGAGCGGCAGTGCCTCGTCCCAGAGCGAGCGCGATCTCAGAACCACCTGTCCCTCCGCGGCGACCTGCCAATAGAGCCCCGACAGCGGTCGCTGGAACGCGGGATCGGACAGATCGTGCTTCAACGCGATCGCGCCAGACGGGTCGATTTGGACGAGCGCCGCCAGTTGGAGAAGATGATCGTCCAGCTCCTTGAGGTAGCGCTGGCGGACATGGCCGTCGAAGATGGAGACGAGCACCGCTCCCGCGGCCACGAGCGCAACGGCAATCCCCACGACGGCGCCGAGCAGCAGTCGCAGACGGATCGACGTCATCGCGAGGACTCGTCGGGCTCTCCCGCGCAATAGCCGAAGCCACGCCGCGTCCTGATGGCATCCGGCCCGAGTTTGCGCCTGAGGCGCGCCACCAGCACCTCGATGGCGTTGCTGTCGCGCTCGAAGTCCTGGCCGTAGACATGCTCGGTCAGCTCGAGCTGAGACACGGCGCGGCCGGCATGGTGCATGAGATAGTGCAGGAGCCGGTATTCGAGGGGCGAGAGGTCGACAGGCGCACCCGCCTTGCTGACCCGGTTGTGGCGGGTGTCGAGCGCAATGTCACCGACCTGCAGCACGGCGCTCGCATGCCTGGTCTGGCGGCGCAGCAGCGCCCGCACGCGCGCCAGGAGCTCTTCCATGCGGAACGGCTTGGTCAGGTAGTCGTCGGCCCCGGCGTCGATGGCATCCACCTTCTCCGACCAGCTGTCGCGGGCGGTCAGCACGAGGATCGGCATGGTGCGGCCGTTGGCGCGCCAGCGTTTCAGCACCTGGACGCCATCGAGCTTGGGCAGGCCGAGATCGAGGATGATGAGATCGTAGTCCTCGGTGTCGCCCAGGAACCACGCCTTCTCGCCGTCGCCGACCTGGTCGATGACGTGTCCCGAGCCAGCCAGTGCCCTGGCGAGGTCGGCCGCCAGCTTCTTCTCGTCCTCGACGATCAGGATGCGCATCGTGTTCACTCGCGGCCGAGGAGCGCGCCGGAGCGCGCGTCGATCAAGAGCTCACGGTAGCGCCCGTCGGGGCGCAGCACCTTGATCTCGTACACATAACCCCCGCGCTTGACCTCCAACTCGACCTCGATGATGCGCCCACCGGCATTCGCCTCGTTGCGCTTCAACACCTCCTCGAGCGGCAGTATCTCGCCCCGCTCGACGAGCGAGCGGGCGCGATCGGGACTGACGCTGTCGGCAACCGCCGTCGTGCTCACAGTCAACGTGAGCAGGACGGCAAGCGGGGCGGCGGCTCTGATCATGGCTGGCGGCTGGCAAGGCGCGGCGACCGGTCAGTCTCTACCCTCGCAGCTTACAAAAACCTGACAGGAAGGCTCAGCCCGTTCTCAGCTCGGGTTGCGTAGGGTGCGCTCCGTCAAGTCCAACCCGAACAGGAGCACACCATGCCGAGCAAGACCATCACCGTAGCCGCCTTGTTGACGGCCCTCGCAATGCCGGCGCTCGCTTCCGACGAGCGCGGCAGCGAGAGGGAGCGTTACGAGCACTCCGAGCGCAGCCGCTGCCCGGCCCGCCCGGCCGCCGAGCGGCTGTCCCTGGATCAGGTCGCCCAGAGGCTCAAGGAGCAGGGCTATACGGTGCGCAAGATCGAGCTGAGCCATGGCTGCTACGAGGTCAAAGGGACCGATGCCAAGGGCGCACGGGTCGAGATGTACGTCGATCCGGCGACGGCCGAGATCATCGGCCGCGGGGGCCGCAGCTGATGGCTGTCGGAACTGCCAACGAGACGGAGACCGGCCGCGCGACGCGGCCGGTGACCGTCAAGGTGTGGGATCCCTTCGTGCGCATCTTCCACTGGTCGCTGGTTGCGCTCTTCGCCCTCGCATGGGCGAGCGAGGACCTGCAGGCGCTGCATCAGCCGGTCGGGTACGCCGTGCTGGGGCTGGTGGCTCTCCGCATCGGCTGGGGTTTCGTTGGGCCGAGGCATGCGCGCTTCAGCGACTTCGTGCGCTCGCCGACAGCAACGCTCGCCTATGCGCGCGCTCTTCTGACCGGCACTGCGCCTCGGCTCCTCGGTCATACCCCGATAGGGGGCCTCATGGTGCTCACGCTGCTTGCCTGTTTGCTCGCCACCGGCACCAGCGGGTGGCTGATGACGACCGAGGCGTTCCGGACAGCCGAGTGGCTCGAGGACCTGCATGAAGGCCTGGCGGCCCTGACGCTGGCACTCGTCGGCGTGCACGTACTCGGCGTGCTGGCGATGAGCGCGCTCCACGGCGAGAACCTCGTGACGGCGATGATCACGGGCCGGAAGCGAAGGTGACCGGGACTGCCGGGACGCGCCGGGACGCCAGGGGATGACGCCGCCCACGGCTGGGTCGGCGGCGTCCGACGCCAGGCGGCCAGAATAACCTCCTGGCGGGGTCAGCGCCGTCATGTCCGACGCACGTCGCGCATGATAGAATTCACCTAGGGCATTGAGGGAGCGAACGACACGGAGGCGGCGGTGGCCGACTGGCATCTGTGGCTGCCGCCGGCGCTCGCCAAGCGTCGGTTCCGGCTCTACGCGGCGGGCCACACGGTGGCCGTCATCGGCGCCTGGATCCAGCAGGTGGCCTTGTCCTGGCTGGTCTACCGGCTGACAGGATCGATCTTCCTGCTCGGGCTCACCGGCTTCCTGCTCAACATCTTCTATCTCCTGCTCGGACCCGCGGGTGGCATGGCCGCCGACCGGCTGCCGCGCCTGAAAATGCTGATCGGCATCGACCTCTTTCTCGCCGCGTGCTCGGCCCTGTTGGCGCTGATGTGTGCGGCGGGGGTCGCCAGCGTTGCTGCCTACCTGGTCGTCACCGCTCTCGTCGGCATGGCCAACGCCTTCGAGATGCCCGTGCGGCAGACCCTGGTGCGCGTGATCGTGGAGGAGCGCGCGCTGGTGACGAGTGCGCTGGGCGTCAGTGCCATGGTCTTCAACGTCGGCCGCATGGTGGGGCCGGCGATCGCAGGGCTGGCGCTGGCCTACGTCTCGGAGGCCTGGTGCTTCGCCGTCAACGCGCTGAGCTACGCCGGCATCATCGCGGCGCTGATCGCCATGCGCCTGCCGCCCGACCCGCCGCGGCGCGGCGACGACAACGCCGCCACCCAGGGCATGGCGGCCAGCATGGCCGCGATCCTGGCCTTTCCGGCGGTGCGCTACCTGCTGCCGACCGTGGTGGCGGTAGGGCTGTTCGCCACGCCCTACGTGCCGCTGATGCCCTCGATCGTCGCCGAGTTCTTCGATGGACGCGCCTCCACCGTGGGGCTGCTCATGAGCTCGGCTGCAGTGGGCGCGCTCGTGTCGGCCGGCTACCTGTCGCTGCAGCCGCGTTACGGTCGGCAGCTGCGCCTCATCACGCTGGCCCCGCTGGTGGTGGGCGTGGCCGTGGCCCTGTTCGCCTGGTCGCGCGCGCTGCCCCTCTCGGCGCTGCTGCTGGCGGCGCTGGGCGGCGGGGCGCTGCTCGGCGTCAACGCCACCAATGCCATGCTGCAGCAATCGGTACCGGACGAGTGGCGCGGCCGGGTGGTCGGCGTCTACTCGATGTCGTTTGCCGGCACGGCGCCGATCGGCGGCCTCCTGTCGGGATGGCTGGCCGAGCACATCGGCCTCACCGCAACGTTGACACTCAACGGCCTGCTGATCGTCGCCGCCGGGCTCATCGGGCGCTGGCGGTTGCACAATCACCCGGAGGCCCTGCGCGGCCTGATGCGCAGCCTCACGCGGTAGCGGTCCGGTCGGGCCTTTCGGCATGACCTTGCCAGTCGGCAGCAACGTGCCGGCCCGGGGCCGATCTTGTCGCGCGACGGGCCTCAGCCGCCCAGCGTCGGGCCGGCGGGCGTGCCGGGCGCCTCGCGCGGCGGCACGGCGCGGCCGGAAATCTCGTCGCCGGCGTCGAAGGGCAGGCGCAGCATGAGCAGCGCCGAGGCCATGGACATCAGCCCCACCACGACGAAGGCAGTGGCGAAGTCGGCGGTCTGCGGCAAGGCGTGCCCGCGCGCCCACTCCGACATCTCCACTGCCATGGCTCCGACCGCCACGCCGAGGCTCACCGATACCTGCTGCGCTACGCTCGCCATGCCCGTGGCCGAGCCCACCAGGCGCGGCTCCACCTCGGCGTAGGTGATGGCGGTGAGGCTCGTGAACTGCAGCGAGCGCAGAAAGCCGCCGCACAGCAGCACGAGCATGATGACGATGTGCGGCGTGCCGGGCGTGAAGAGGGCGCTCGCCAGCAAGACGAGGGACGCAAGCACGCCGTTGACGATCAGCAGGCGACGGAAGCCGAAACGGTGCAGGAAGCCGCGCGCCAGGGGCTTCACTGCCAGCGCGCCGGCGGCGCCGGTGAAGGTGATGAGGCCGGACTGCAGCGCATCGAGCCCAAAGGCCAGCTGCAGCATCAGCGGCAGCAGGAAGGCGCTGGCACCGACCCCGAAGCGGAACATGATGCCGCCGGCAATGCCGGCCTCGAAGGTCTTCAGGCGCAGGAGACGCACCTCGAGCAGGGGCCGCTCCACCCTGAGCGCGTGCCGCCCGTAAAGCGGGAGCGCCACCGCACCGGCGGCGATGCACGCGGCCGCCACCTCGGGCGGGGCCACGCGGCGGCCGAACATGGCCGTTCCCAGCATGAGGCCGCCGAGCCCCACCGCCAGCAGAACGAGGCCCTTGGTGTCGAGCGGTGGTGTCTCCTCGCGGATGTCGGGGATGAACAGCGTCGCCAGCACCACGCCCAGCACGCCGATGGGCACGTTGACGAAGAAGATCCAGCGCCAATCCATGTTGGTGACGATGAGGCCGCCGAGCGGCGGGCCAAGCATGGGCCCCATCAGCGCCGGCATGGAGATGAAGGAGAGCGCGCGCACCAAGTCACCCTTGGGCGAGGAGCGAACCACCATCATGCGGCCGACCGGCACCATCATCGCCCCGCCGATGCCCTGCACCGCACGCCAGACCACGAACTCGGAGAGGGTGCTCGAAAATGCGCAGCCCATCGAGGCCGCCATGAACACCACGAGCGCCAGCCTGAAAGTGGTGCAGGAGCCGACACGGTCTGCCACCCAGCCGCTGACCGGGATGAACACCGCCAGGCTGACGAGATAGGAGGTGACGGCGAGCTTGAGCGAGATCGGATCGAGGTGGAGGTCGCGGGCGATGGTGGGCAGCGCCGTCGCCAGTATGGTGGCGTCGGTGTTCTCCATGAAGAGCGCCGTGGCGACCACCATGGGAATGATCGGCAGGCCCATTCGCTTCAGGCTCCCTGCGCCAGTGCGGGGTGCCGAGAGCCCAGCATGCGTCGCCGCTGTGTCCACCGCCGCGCGATCTCGGCCGCGATCGTCTCGGCGGAGAAGAGGGGCGCATACCCCCAGCTCTCCAGCCGCTCGAACCGTTCGGGGCAGGGCCGCGTGGCGCCGTGGCGCCTGAGGGCGGCATGGAAGCGGGAGAACTTGGCCGAGCCCCCGTCGGGCTCGAACACGTAGACGGGTCTGCCTGTGGCGCACGGCTCGCCGGTCATGTTGATGGAGTCGGCGGGGGCGATGAAGCAGTCGGCATGCGCGAGGAACTGCGCATAGGGATTCTCGCCCTCCCCGCGCCAGACGAGGCGCTGTGCCCTGGCCGTCGCTGCTTCGACGCAGGCCATGACCGCAGCCGGCGTGCGCCGCGACGGGGTGATCATGAGCCCCGCGCCGAGGCCGGCGAGCGAGCCGAGCGCAGACGCGAGCCGGGCCAGTGCGCTCGAGGTGTAGCGGTACTCTCTGTTGGTGCCGCCGATGAGCACGGCCACGCGCGGGCTCGGCAGGCGGGCGATGTCGGCCGGCATGCTGGCCCGCAGCTCGGCCAAGCGCTGGGGGCTGAAGCTGTGCGGCGACGTCAAGGTGGTGATGACGTTGGGTCCGCGGAGGCGGTCGTGCTCCGGCACCCAGTAGAGATCCGCCGCCTTCGTCCCTACCTTCGGATCGAGCAGAATGATGGTGTAGGTGCCGAGCCCGGCCGCCTGCTTGAGACGACGGACGTAGGGCGTGGTCAGCCTGCCGACGGCGATGGCGAACTCGGGCCAGGGCGGTTTGAAGCGGCTCTGCGGGGTGCCGAACCTTTCGGTCGGCGGCACCGGCCCCCACGGCGCCAGCAGCTGCCACAGGCCGGTCGGAGCGACCGGTATCGTCTCGTAGTCGAGCCGCAGCGCGTCGAATACTCCACGTGCCTGCACGTCGTTGCCGGCCTTGCCATCGCTGATGATCCAGCCGCGCCTGCCGGCCACGGTCTCGAGCGCTTCCGTCATTTACTTTCGCTAGATTTTGTCTTTCTGTCTTAACGGCGAAACAATGTTGCTGTGGCCTTCTCCCCGCCACAGACTCAGGGGAGAGGGGCTGCCCACGGAGTCATAGTCGCATGCGTGCCCGTCTTGATGCTACCGATTGGCGCATCCTCAAGGAGCTGCAATCAAACGGCCGCATCACCAATGTGGAGCTGGCACGGAAGGTGGGCATCTCGCCGCCACCGTGTCTGCGGCGCGTGCGCGCCCTGGAGCAGGCCGGAATGATCGCCGGCTACTTCGGCCTTCTCGACGAGAAGAGCGTTGGATTCGAGGTGATCGCGTTCGCGTTCGTCGGTCTGCACAGCCAGGCAGAGGCCGATCTGCGTGCATTCGAGAACCGTGTGCTGGCGTGGCCGCTGGTGCGCGAATGCTACATGCTCTCAGGAGAAACCGACTTCCTCCTCAAATGCATCGCTCCCGACCTCACAGCCTTCCAGGACTTCATCATCGACGAGCTGACAGCTGCGCCCAACGTCGCCAGCGTCAAGACGACGCTCGTCATACGCCGCGCCAAATTCGAGCCCGGCGTACCGGTCGCCCTGGCACAGCGCCGCCGGGCCCGCTGACGGCACGGCCCGGCCACACATTCGCAGCGGTCCACAGCAGTCTCTCCATTGAACGGGAATTTTCGCCGACGCGACCCGTTGTGGCCGGGACCCGCGGGGAGGCAGGCGCGTGACGGACGAGTTCCGCACCCGGATGGTCGAGATCTTACCGAGATTGAGGCGCTTCGCAGTGGCTCTGACCGGAGATTTAGACCAAGGAGACGATCTCGTCCAAGAGACTTGTATGCGTGCCTTGTCGCGGGTCGACCAGTGGCAACCAGGCACTCGGCTCGACAGTTGGATGTATCGTATCGCGCAGAACCTGTGGCTCGACCGCATGCGCGCCAGAAGAGTGCGCGGCGTGCAGGTCGACATCGAGGCGGCCGAGATGTTGGCCGGCCCCAACGGCCGCAACGTGGTCGAGAGCCGGCTGACGCTGGCTGCGGTAGGGCAAGCCATGACGTACCTGCCCGACGACCAGCGCGTGCTGATCGCGCTCGTGTGCATCGACGGCCTCTCCTACAAGGAGGCTGCCGAGATCACTCAGACGCCGATCGGCACCGTGATGAGCCGGCTGGCGAGGGCCCGGCGCGAACTGACCGCGCGCCTCGAGGGTCGGGGACGTTCCCGGGCGCCACGATCTCAGTCACCCAAATCGGGGAGAGGCGCATGAGCGAAACGCCAGGCATCTCCGACGAGACCCTGATGGCCTATGCCGACGGCGAGCTTCCGCCCGCCGAGCACGCCGCGGTCGCCGCGAGACTGGAGGACGACCCCGATCTGAGGGAGCGGCTCGAGTGCTTCTCCTTCACGCGCGGGCCGGTAGCCCAGGTCTACGAAGAGCTGTTGCTCTCACCGTTGCCGGCGCGGCTGCTCACGGCCGCAGGCATCGATCGGCCACCCACGCCGCGCAAGGCGGATGCCGCCTCTCCCGGCTGGCTCGAGAAGCTGCTCGCCGCCCTGACGGCGCCCATGCTGTCGCCGGCTGCCGCCATTTCCGCCGTCGTGGTCGCGGCCGCGGCCGGATGGCTGCTGCAGGGCGCCCTGCGCGGCGACGACATCAGCTTCGATGCGGGCGGCATCGTCGCATCGGCGTCGCTGCAGTCCGCGCTCGAGACTACCCCTACCGGCGAGGTCGCACGTGTCGGCCGGCATCTTCGCGTCCGGCCCAAGTTCACGTTCGCCAACCTGCAGGACAATTGGTGTCGACAATATGAGCTGATTGTCGGCGAGGACATGTCCGCCGGCGGCTTGGCCTGCCGGGAGGACGGCGTCTGGAAGGTCATCGTGCAGACGTCGGCGACGCATCAGGACACGCCGGGCATGACGGTGCCGGCGGGCCAGGACGACATCCTCGAGGCGCTGAGATCGGCCGCCAAGGCGGGTGACGTGCTCGGGCCGGAGCAGGAGCAGCCGCTCATTCGTGACCGCTGGCCGGCGCCGCGCTGATCGCGGCTCGGCCGGCTCGACGTCAACGGGGACAACAGGGGAAAGGCATCGATCGAGGGACACGACGGGACCGGCAACGGACGATGCGATCCGACACCTACCTTGTGCCGCTTGTCCGACACGCCGGTCCGACATTCGAGACTTCGATCGGACCCGCGCCGCCGACACACCCCGCACCACGGCAGCGCGGCAACGATCGAAGGCGGGCCAGGCGGCGCACACCCTTTCCGTGCCGGCCTGGCGCCGCTCACTTGGCCCGCTTCACCGCGCCGGCCCCGGCTCCCCGCTGCCGGACGGCGCGAGAGGCGGGCCTCTTTTTGCGGCTGCCGGAGGAAGGGCCCGCGTCGGGCCACCGCGCACGTCCGGCACCCGCCTACCGGATGGACTGAGGCAGCGAGGTGCGCGTCAGGGAGGTAGAACCCGCCCAGCCGCTCTGCGGTGGGGCCTCCTGCGGCGGCCGCAGCGACTGTCGTTCCGCGGCCCCCGCGACCTCCGCCTCCCAGGCCGAGGCGCCGGCGGGAATGATCGACGCGCGCTGTTTCGGCGGCGCAATCGTTGCCGGCTTTCCGGCCGGCCGCTGCGCCACCTGGTGGCCGGCGCCGCCGCATCCCTTCGGGGCCTGGATCAGGCCCAGCCCGTACACGGGATCGCGCTTGCGATCCTTACCGAACAGCCGGCCTAGGACGGCCGCCTTGGGAGCGATCGTCTCCTCCACTCCCAGGTCCACCGTTGCCAAGGCATTCCTGTAGATGCTGGCGACCACGGCCGTGGCGAACGGGGTGGCGAATGACGTGCCGGTCTGCGGACCGACCTTGCCGCCGGGCAGCGCCGCCCAGATGCGCACGCCCGGCGCGGCCACATCCACGTGGGGGCCGCGGCTGGCATGGTCGTAGCTGGCGCCGTTCCGATCGACGGCCGTGACGGCGATCACCTCCGGGTAGGCCGCCGGGTAGCCCTTCGGTGCGCCGGGCCCGCCGTTGCCGACTGCGGCCACGAACACTACACCTCTGCTCGCCATCCTCTGGATCTGCTCGTGCACGAGCTCGTCGCGCGGTCCGACCAGGCTCATATTGACGATCTGGACCCTATTCTTGTCGAGCTCGTCGAGCGCCTGAAGCAGGCGTGCGGAATCGGCCTCCGGCTTCCCCTGGGCGTTGGTCACGAAGGCATTCGCTGCGAAGAAGTGTGCGTCCGGGATCAGGCCCGGCGCCGGGCTGGCCGGCAGACCCGCCAGCAGCGACAGCACCGCCGTGCCGTGCCAATGCGGAGTATCCGCCGCGGCTGCCATCAACGGCAGCTTCACGACCCTCACATTGTTTCCCGCCAGCGACGGATGCGTCTTGTCGATGCCGGTGTCGATCACGCCGACGTTCAGGCCCGCCGCACACGCTCCCAGTTCGGGGTCCCAGTTGATGACCGCGGCAGCGTAGCCCCTCGGCTCGTTGATCGGAGCTTTGCGCCCCCCGAGCCCGTCGCCCTCGCCCTCCGCGCGGTAGGGTCCGTAACGGAAGTTGAGCCCGAAGCTGGTGTCCGGGAACATGTCCTGCAGTTGGCGCTGCGCTTCCCACGCATCGAAATCGGGCAGGTTGGGCAGCCCCAGCACCACCAGCCCCGACTTGTACTGCTCGCGCACCGTATAGCCGCTTGCCTCGAGCTGCTTGCGCATGCCCGCGGAGAGCCTGGGCACCAGAACTTGTTTGCTGTCGTAGGTCCCACGCTCCGGCGGCAGCTGCCAACCCATGGTGCGGCCGACGTCCCTTTGCTTCCTGTCCGGCGCTTTCGTTCCTCGCCGGCCGTTGGCGTCCCTGTCTGCCGAAGGACCGCCGGCCCTCATCAGCTGCCCCAACGCCTCGTTGCGCTCCGATGTATCGGCCATTTTTGTCTCGACCGGGTCGGGGGAGCCCGGTGGTGCCTCCGCCGGCGCGGGTGCCGGCGCAGGGGAGTCCACCGCAGGCGCTGGCGGTAGCCGCGTTACGGGCGCCGGTGGCACCACTGGTTGCGGAGTCGCCACCGGCTCCGGAGGAGCCGGCTTCTCCTCGTCCTTCTTGGCGGCCTTGCTGTCCCTGTCGTCGTCGTCCCGGGCGTTCCTCGGCTTGTCCTTCTTGCTGCCCCTGTCGTCGTCGTCCCTGGCCTTCGCCTCCTTCTTCTCCCCGTCCTTCTTGTCCTTCGCCTTGGGGCCGTCGTCCCTGGCGGCCCGCGCCTTGGGCGCATCCTCCTTGGCGGCTTTGGCCTCGGCGGCCTGCTGTTGCGGTTTGGGGGCCGGCATCGCGGCGGGCTTGGGGTCCGTCGCCTGCGGCTTCGCGACCGCCGCCACGGGCTCGGGCTTCGGGGCCTGCGGCTTGAGCATGATCGCCGCCGGCACAGGCTCGGGCTGCGCGGGCTTGGTCTCGACGCTCCATCCGCGCATCGCCTTGCTGACCGCGGGAGGTGGCGGAGGAGGCGGTATGAACCTGGCCAGAGGGGCGGCGAAAGGTTTGGGCAGGACCCTGGGCGGAGCAGGAGGCGGAGGCGGGGCCGCCACCTTGGGAGGCGGAAGGGGCGGTGGAGGCGGCGGCAGCGCGATCTTGGGTGGAAGCTGAGGCGCCGGCAGGCCTCCCTGCTTGGCACTCTGGGCCAGCCTGATGTGCGGCCGTGCCGGTGCGGGTGCCAAGCCCAACGTCATCTCGGCTGCCGTCGCGGCGGAGCCACCGCCCCACTCAGCGACGACGCCGGCCGCGAACGCCTCACCAGGCGAAAGCGCTACAATGGTCAGGACCAGACCCGGCACCGCAGTGCGCGAGCTACTCCCCCACCACGCAACCAGTTCAACAGCACACCACCGCACACACTGGAACATGCTCTGGCCCAACCCCCAACACGGCCATCCCTCTGGCAGTCACATTAGTCCGACTAGTGCACGTTCCCGCACTCCGCGCACGCATCATCTACACGCTGTGGAAATATCCTCTAGATAGCCCCGCCGCACACTCGGCAAAGTATGGAGTTACCGACGCTCAGAGATCAACAGCAACGGCCAAGCCGCGCGTCGGGACGGCGGCCCGCATGGCAGGAATGCAACAGATTCGAGAGCAGCGCCGGCGTTCCGCGTGCGCCACCGCTACTTATACTCGATTTTGAGTATTTCGTAGCTGCGCGTGCCCCTCGGCGTCGTCACCTCGGCCGTGTCGCCCTTGGATTTGCCGATGAGCGCGCGCGCAATCGGCGAGGTGATCGAAATGAGCCCGGCGCGGACGTCGGCCTCGTGCTCGCCGACGATCTTGTATTTCACCTTGTCGCCGGAATCCTCGTCCTCAAGGGTCACCGTCGCTCCGAACTTCACCGTCGTTCCGGACAGCTTGGACGGGTCGATGATCTCCGCGCGCGACAGCTTGTCCTCGAGCTCGGCCACCTTGGCCTCGTTGAGCCCCTGGGCGTCCTTGGCGGCGTGATACTCGGCGTTCTCGGAAAGGTCGCCGTGATCGCGTGCCTCGGCAATCTGCTGG
>DASRDL010000049.1:0-3652 GCA_035652635.1 Hyphomicrobiaceae bacterium
GAGCCGGTGCGGGCCGGGCGATACGCAGCCCGGCCGCACCGCGAGGGCCGGTACGCGATACCAAGACCGGCTCTCGCGCCAGTAAAGCGCGCAAGCGGTTACAATTCCGCCAACGAGGCCTCAACTTATCGCAAGCTCTGCCCGTGCCCACCGCGCAAGGAAGCGGTCGAGCCAGGCGTACACCTTGGGTGCGTGCTGGATGTGTCCTTCGATGTGCTCGTGCCGTGCCCGCGCGCCCTTCATGGCGAGGCGGGAGGAGCTGCCGCTGGTCCAGCGATGCACCTGGGCGTAGGTGATCTCCGGGTGGAACTGAACGCCGATGGCCGAGCCGTAGCCAAAGGCCTGGTTGGGGTAGGCGCCGGTGGAGGTGGCAAGCAGCCGCGCGCCTCTAGCCAGCTCGAAGCCCTCGCGGTGCCACTGATAGACATGATCGGGGAAGGGCCCGAGCCGCAGGCCGTCGGGGGTGGTGAGGAGCGGATAGTAGCCGATCTCGGCCACCTCGTCGGCGTGAAAGCCGACCTTGGCGCCGAGGTGATTGGCGAGCATCTGCGCGCCGAGGCAAATGCCGAGAAGCGGCTTCCCCTCCTTCAGCGCCACGCCGATCCACTCGGTCTCGCGGCAGATGAACTCGTCCTTGTCGTTGGCGCTCATGGGACCGCCGAAGATGACGGCGCCGCAGTGCTGCTCCAGCGTCTCGGGCAGGGCGTCGCCGTAGCGCGGCTTGCGGATGTCGAGCGCGTGGCCGTTGCGGCGGAACCACTGGCCGACATGGCCCGGGTTCGACTGCTCCTGGTGGAGCACGAGCAGCACCGGCTTCTTGGCGGCCGCCGGCCCTGCGGGCGCCGCGCTGCTGCTGCCGCCTGCCTCGCTGCTACCGGTCGACCTGGCCTCGAACATCCCGCCCCCAATCCTTCCTCGGCTTCAGCAACCATCCAACGATCGGAATCACAATTCTATGCGGCACGATGCGCATGGCCAGCGCCAGCACCGGGTTGAGCAGACCGGGCACCACCACGCGAAGGCCGAGCGCGAACCCCCAATAGCCCGCTGCCGCAACGGTCTCGGGCGAGGTCGGAAAGAGGAGCGTGCGGTAGAAGCTGTGCTCGCTGCCCATGCGTGCATGAAAGCCGGTGTCTACGGGTCCGGGCGCCAGCGCGCACACGCGCACGCCTTCCCCGGCCGTCTCCGACGCCACCGCCTCGCTCAGCGAGATCACGTAGGCCTTGCTCGCATAGTAGACCGCCTGGTAGGGGCCGGGTGCGTAGCCGCCGAGCGAGGCGAGATTGAGGATGCCGCCGCGGCCGCGCACGCGCATGCCCGGCAGGAAATGGCGCATCAGCCGCGTCAAGGCACCCATGTTGAGCTCGAGCAGCCGCAAGACCGCCTCCGGGGGCTGTTCGACGAAAGCACCGGCAAGGCCCATGCCGGCGCTGTTGATCAGCACGTCGGCGTAGCCGCGGTGTTGCGCCAGGGCCGCCTCGATTGCCGGGATGGCATCGGGCGCGGTGACGTCGACCGGCACGGGGACGGCCTCGACCTCGAACTCGGCGCGGATGCGCTCCGCAGCCTGCTGCAGCAGCTCGGGACGGCGCGCTACGAGGATCAGATCGTTGCCGGCTGCGGCGAACCGGCGTGCGAGGGCGTAGCCGATGCCCTCCGATGCGCCGGTCACGACCACCATTGGTCGGAGGTCGATGTAGCGAGCGAGCGCCGCCGGGTCGGGCCGCCACCAGCGCCGGCGCCAGGCTTGGAGAGGGGAGCACATCGCCGCCACTATACCGGAGCCACCGGCTCCGCCGCCAATGCCGGCCGCGGACGCTGCGCCACTCGGGTGAGCCCCTTCACTGCCCGTCCGGCCGATCGGACCAGACGTCGCGGGACCCGCCGGGGCGACTTCAGGCGTCGAAGAACACGGTCTCGTCGTCCCCCTGCAGGCGGATGTCGAAGCGGTAGACGGCAGGATCGGCCGGATCGCGCCTGGCAATGAGGGTGTCGCGCCGCTCGGCCGGTACCCGCGCCAGGATCGGATCGGAGGCGTTGGCGGCTTCGCCGGCGAAATAGATGCGCGTGAAGAGCCGCTTCAGGAGCCCGCGGGCGAGGATGCCGACATTGATGTGCGGGGCCTGGGTGGTTCCGTCGGGACCGGGCACGCTGCCCGGCTTGATGGTGCGGAAGTGGAACGTCCCGTCCTTGGCTGTCGGGCAGCGGCCGAAGCCGCGGAACGAGTTGGACGCGAGCTGGCGGCCGTCGGCAGGATGGGCATAGCGCCCGGCCGCATCGGCCTGCCAGACCTCGACGACGGCGTCGGGCACGACATTGCCCTCCCCGTCGACGATGCGGCCCTCGATGCGGATGTGCGTGCCGGCCATGCCCTGATCGGCGACCAGGGGACCGGCAAAGTCGCTGCGGCCGAGCTCGGCCTGGATGAGGCCGATGTGCAGGTAGGGCCCTACGGTCTGGGACGGCGTGCGCTCAGGCATGGTCGGGGTCCATGGGGGTGGCGTTGCGGCCCCGAAGCACGATGTCGAAGACGTAGCCCAGTGCCCACTCCGGCTTCGTGGTCGCCAGATCGAATTTGCAGACCAGGCGCTCCCGCGCCTTCGGGTCAGGGACCGAGTTGAAAATCGGATCGAAGGGAAACAGCGGGTCGCCGGGGAAGTACATCTGCGTGACGAGACGGGTCAGGAAGGAGGGACCGAACAGCGAGAAGTGGATGTGCGCCGGACGCCAGGCGTTGGGATGGTTGCGCCAGGGGTAGGCACCGGGCTTGATGGTGACGAACCGGTAGCGGCCGTCGGCGTCGGTGACGCAGCGCCCCGCGCCGGTGAAGTTGGGGTCGAGGGGGGCATCGTGCTGGTCAATCGCGTGCCGGTAGCGGCCGGCGGCATTGCACTGCCAGATCTCGATCAGCGAGTTGGGCACCGGCCTCCCCGCCTCGTCGAGCACGCGACCGGTGACGATGATGCGCTCGCCCAGGGGCTCGCCGGCGTGGCCGATGGTGAGGTCGGCCTCCTCGGGCCGCACGTCGGAGTGGCCGTAGACCGGGCCGGTGGTCTCCGACAGTGTCTGCGGGATGACGATGAGCGGCTTCTTCGGCGCCCGCACGCGGGTCGACTGGTAGTCGGGATGGAGATAGGGCGGGTCGGCGGCGTTGCCGGCGCGGGAGTAGGTGTCGGTCATGTTGATCTGCTCGCTCGTTGCCGGACCTGGCTGCCTCTCCCCGCGAGCGGGGAGAGGGGAGAAGCCTAGCAGAATTCCGAGATCGTTGGCATATCCACTATCGGCCGAGCGGGCCGCGCATCACAGGGCCAGGTAGGCCTCGCGCAGGGCGGGGTCGGCGGCGATGGCGGCCATCGGCCCCTCGTGGCGGATGGCGCCCTTCTCGATGATGTAGGCGCGATCGGCCACGGCGCCGGCGAAGTAGAGGTTCTGCTCCGACAGCAGCACGGCGATCCCTTCCGCCTTCATGCGGCTGACGGCGGCCGCCATCTCCTCGACGATCACCGGCGCCAGGCCTTCGGACGGCTCGTCGAGCAGCACCGCCTCGGGGTTGCCCATCAGCGTGCGGGCGATGGTGAGCATCTGCTGCTCGCCGCCCGACATCTGGCTGGCGCGGCGGCCGCGCATCTCGGCGAGGTTGGGGAAGATCTGG
>DASRDL010000050.1:0-12120 GCA_035652635.1 Hyphomicrobiaceae bacterium
TGGAGATGCTCTGCGGCCCTTCGTGCACGGAGAGGTAGCTCCCCACGCCGTGTCCGGTGCCGTGGTCGAAGTCGAGCCCGGCCTGCCACAGCGCGCGGCGGGCGAAGGGATCGAGGTCGATGCCGCGCGTGCCCCTGGGGAAGCGCGCCGTGGCGATGGCGATATGGCCCTTGAGCACCAGCGTGAAGCGCTCGCACATCTCGCGCGTGGGCTCGCCGATGGCGACCGTGCGGGTGATGTCGGTGGTGCCGTCGACGTACTGGGCGCCGGAATCGACGAGGTAGAGCTGGCCCGGCTCCAGCCTGCGGTTGGTGGCGGTGGTGACGCGGTAGTGCACGATGGCGCCGTTGGGACCGGCGCCGGAGATGGTATCGAAACTCACCTCCTTGAGCGCCTGGGTCTCGCTGCGGATGGCCTCGAGCCGGCGCGCGGCGGCGATCTCGTCGACCCCGCCCGCCGGCGCCTCGCGGTCGAGCCAGGCGAGGAAGCGCACGACGGCGGCACCGTCGCGCCTGTGCGCCGCGCGCGCGCCCCTGATTTCCGCCGCGTTCTTGCGCGCCTTCGGCAGCAGGCACGGATCGGCCCCGCGCACGATGCGCGCCTTGCCGCCCTTGAGCTTGCGGAAGAAGAAGCTGGCGGCCGTCGCCGGGTCGAGGCGGATGCGCTTGCCCGTTGCCCGCAGGGCCGAAAGCCGCTTGGCGAGAGCGTCGGGCGGGGCCATCTTGGCGAGGGGGGCCAGATGCGCCTTGGACTCCGGCCCGATCTTGCCCCTGTCAATGTAGAGCTCCACCTTGCCGCTCGCCGGCACGATGGCGAACGCCAGCGCCACGGGATTGTGGGCCACGTCCGCGCCGCGGATGTTGAGCAGCCAGGCGATGGAGTCCGGCAAGGTCAGGATCACGGCATCCTCGCCGCCCCGGCGCATGGCCGCCTGCAGCTCGGCGATCTTCTCGGCGGCGGCCTTGCCGGCATGCTCCAGGGCATGGGGCACCACGGGTCCCCTGGGCGGCGCCGGACGCTCCTTGCCCCAGGCCTTGTCGACCAGGTTGCGGCCGAGCGCCTTGAGCTTGACGCCCTTGGGCTCCAGTGCCTTGGCCAGATCCTCGACGGCGGCCTCGGTGTGCAGCCGCGGGTCGAAGCCGACCGTGCCGCCCCGCTTGAGGTGGCTGCACAGCCAGTCCTCGAGCTTGGCCTGCGGCACCTGCAGCACCTCGAACGTGTGCACATCCACCTCGGCGGGTGCCTGCACCACGTAACGCCCGTCGACGAACAGCGCGCCCGCCCTGGCCCCGAGCACGGCGAGCCCCGCCGAGCCCGAGAAGCCCGTCAGCCACTTGAGCCGCTCGGCCGAGCGGGGCACGTACTCGCCCTGATGCTCGTCGGCACGCGGCACCAGCAGGGCGTCGAGGCCTGCGTCGGACATCAGACGGCGCACTGCAGCGACGCGTTCGCCGCCGCCGGAGCGAGCCTCGGGAGGATCGTAGCTCTGGAACATGGGAGCCATTCATAGGGTGCGGCGAGCATGCGGCGCAACCGTTCGCTGCCGTGCGCGGGCCGTGCTGCCGCAGGGGGAACGCGCTGGAGGATGCGGCGTTGACGAACGAACGCATTCGTTCGACGCGCGGGAGTCGCCCATGAAAGGCATGCCGATCGTAGCCATCGCCGCAGCGGCGCTGCTGTGCAGCGCAGCACTGGCAGCGGCGCAGGACCACAAGGGGCCCGGCGGTGCCGGTGGCTTCAGCGGCGGACCGCCGGCCGGAGCTGCGCCGCGCGGCGACATGGGTGGCGGGCGCGGAGCCGGCCCGTCGTCGGCGCCACGCATGGCGCCGCCCGCCCGCGGGCCATCGGAAGGCCATCGTGCCCCGCGCATGAGCGCACCGTCGGGCCGGGAGCTCGCGCCGCGCCCCGGCCGCGAGCGGCCGTCAGCCAGGGACGTCGAGCGGCGCGGTTACAGGTCGGCGGAGCCCAAGCACGAGCGGCAGCAGCGCAGCCGCGCAGTCGAACGGCGTCGCGAGCTGCGCCAGCACCACCGGGCCGCCGAGCGCGAGCGGCTGCAGCAGCGCCAGCGCGACCGGGCCGCCGAGCGCAAGCAGCAGGAGAAGGGCGTATCGGGGCGGGCGCCGGATCAGAAGGCGTCGCCCGGGCGCACAACCCGGCCGGCACAGCGCCATGAGCAGATCCGTACGGCCCGCCTGCAGCTCTCCGCCGATCAGCGCACGCGCCTGCGCGCGAGCTTCCAGAGCAATCGCCGCGCGCACCTTACCCGCGTCAAGTTCCCGCACCGCATCGGCCATCGCCTCCCGAGGCGCGTGCGCCTTTTCGCCATCCCGGCGGCGGTGCTGGCCATCCTTCCGGACTACTCCTATTACCGCTACGTCTGGATCGATGACGACATCTGCATCGTCGATCCGCAGACCTACGAAATCGTCGACGTCATCGACGAAGGCGGGCCCGTCGCCCCCGGCTCGCGGCCGCAGGCGGCCGAGCTGCAGCTGAGCCCGGCGGAGCGCGCCATCGTGCTCGACAGCATCTCCCCCGACTTCCCGTCGGCGCCGGTGAAGCTGCGGCTGGCGCTCGGGGCCGAGATCCCCCGCTCCGTGGAGCTGCATGCGTTCCCCGGCAGCGTGCTCGACCGCATCGGCCGGCTCGCCGCCTTCCGCTTCATCGTCGTCGAAGGCGACGTGGTGATCGTCGATCCGCGCGATCGCAGCATCGCGTTGGTGGTGGAGAGGAGATAGTCTAGAGCACATTCCGACCTGACCGAACCGGTCGCGCCCGAAACGCTGTCATCCCGGCCTCGGGCGTCAGCCCGAGCGCCGGGATCTAGGGCCGAGGTTCCGCACCGCTATCCATTCGCCCTGGGTCCCGGACATTGCGCTGACCGTCGGGACCAGCCCGAGGGCAGGCGCGCAATTCCGGGATGACAGTGACGCTTGCTGATCGGAAAGTGCTCTAGCGGCCCCGCCAACGGCCCGCATCGCGACCCCTCCCCGCGCTCGGGCCGGCAGGCAGCCCTCGCTCAGGCCGTGGCGGTGGCGCCGAGATTGTCGATCTCGCGGCCTTCGCGCGTGGTGACGTCGGGAAGCTCGTCGAGACAGGCGTCCCACAGCTTGTCGATGCGGCGGGCCGCCTCCAGCGGCGGCAGGGTATCGAGCGTGCCGTCGCCGAGCTCGGTGACGATGCCGTCCCGCTTCAGGCGCCGCAATGCGTCGCTCACGTCGAAATCGACCTTCATGCCGAAGGTGCGCTCGAGGTGCGCCTCGATCGCCGCATCGACGCGGGCCAGGTCGGCGATGTTGACGCGCTCCCGGGCGAGTGCCCAGTAGAGCAGCATCTCCTCCTTCATATCCTCTTCAGCCGCCCGATCGGCGAGCAGGGCCATCACGCCGCGGTTGTCGGCCATGGCGTGGAAGTAGAGGTTCTGGGCCAGCACCACCATGTAGCGCGTGCGCTGGTTGAGGAAATTGGTGGCCTGCCTGAGCGCGATGCCGCCGAGCCCCGCCACGGCTCCGGCCATGGTGTAGGGATTGGTGGCGAGCGCGATCTTGCCGACGGTGCCGAACACGCCCATGCCCAGTCCGCCGCCGGCGGTGAGGCCGAACTTGATCTTGTCGAACAGGCGGAAGCGCACCTTGGTGTTGGGGAAGATCATCTCCACGTCGCTGCGCGGCATGTTCTTGAAGAGCTTGATGTAGATGCGGTCGCTGGTGACCGTGGCCGGCAGCAGGCCGCGCAGCCGGCGCACGATGCGCTCCGCCTCCTTCTTGTCGATCTTCTTCTCGGCCATCACCTCGCGCACGCGCACATCGAAGGGCTTCAGCTTGAACAGCAGGAACATGCGCTGGAACACCGGCAGGTGCACCTCCTTCCAGCGCATGTACGCGCGTTTCACGTCCCGGCGATGCTCGGTGATGGTGGTCGCACCGCGATAGTAGATCAGGATCTCCTCGAAAGCGTCGAGATCGACCTCGAGGTCGAGGCCGTAGGCGGAATCCTTGGTGAGAATGAAATGCACGTTGGCGGGATCGACGCGGGTGTAGTTGCCCTGCTCCAGGAGTTCGGCCATCCGCTCGACCAGCCGCTTCTGCATCGACTGGCGCTCCTCGACCGTGAACTCGCGCGTCTTGATGAGATCGCTGTCCGGGCTGAAGGCTTCGTAGAGCTGCTCCAGCTCGAGCAGTTTCACGGCGTAGGAGTGGCGGCGCCAATAGGACAGGTAGCGCATGAACCGGCGCGCCTGCACGGCATCGCCTTCTCCCCACTGCTCGGGCGTGGTCAGCCGGTCGAGCAGGGCATGACTGCTCACGGGCAGGAACTTCTCGCGGTAGGTGCCGGCTCCCGCTTCATCGTGCGGGTCGGCCACGGCGACCCTTGGCGCCGCCGCGGCAGGCGCCCGCTCCACGACCGCACTGGCGGCACCGCTTCCGGAAACGCCGGCGACAACAGCCATGACCACCCCTCCCGATCGCGACCCCGCCCCAGAAGACCCGCGAGCGCCCCGCCGCCGCGCTGCCCGTTACCGCGTCGGTTGCGTCAGCAAGTTCGCCCGTGCTTCTAAGGCCTTGACGCTGCCCTTGTCGAGTGCACCGCGGCCCCGGTCCACGCCCGTGACGGCGCCGTCGGGCCCGGCGCACAGGCGCCCGCAGGCGGCGCCTTCATGCCCCGACGCGCCGGCCCTCGCGGTAGTAGTCGAGCACCCAGACGCGCACCGCGCTCGAAAGCCCGCTGGCGCCGCGCACGGCATCGATGCTGGCGATCAGTCTGGCCACCGGCACCCCCTCGGTCGCGGCCGCAGCCTTCAGCGCCTCCCAGAACTCGCCCTCGAGCGAGATCGACGTGCGGTGGCCTTCGATTGTGAAAGAACGCTTCACGGGCCGGCTCATCGCGGCCTCCCTCGGCACCGGGCGCAGCGCGCGCGTCGATCCGGCGCCGGACGCGGGCCTCGCCCGCCTCACTCTCACTCCTCGCGCTCGGACGCGCGGTCGTCGCACCTGAGGCCGTCGAGCCGGCGCGCTTCGAGCGCCCGCTCGGCCGCATTCTTGTTGCGCTCGTTCTTGGGGATGCCGAAGCGCGCACGCTTCTCGTTGGCGCGGCGCTCCCGCTCGGCAGCCTGCTTCTGCTTGCGATAGCGGTTGAGATTGATGACGCTGCCCATCACGCCTCCGGTCCGATCATCTTCTTGGGATCGACGATCCTGTCGAACTCCTCCGCCGATACGTAGCCCCCAGCCACGGCCTCCTGCCGCAGGGTGGTGCCGTTCTTGTGCGCCGTCTTAGCGATTTTGGCGGCGTTGTCATAGCCGATTTTCGGTGCCAGGGCGGTGACCAGCATCAATGACCGCTCGAGCGCGGCGCGGATGTTGTCCTCGCGCGCCTCGATGCCGACGACGCAGTTGTCGGTGAAGCTCACGCTGGCATCGGCGACGAGCTGCACGGACTGCAGGAAGTTGTAGGCCATCACGGGATTGTAGACGTTGAGCTCGAAGTGGCCCTGGCTGCCGGCGAACGTCACGGCGGCATGGTTGCCGAACACCTGCACGCACACCTGCGTGAGCGCCTCGCACTGCGTCGGGTTGACCTTGCCCGGCATGATGGAGGAGCCCGGCTCGTTCTCCGGCAGCGCCAGCTCGCCGAGCCCCGAGCGCGGGCCGCTGCCGAGCAGACGGATGTCGTTGGCGATCTTGAACAGCGACGCGGCCACCGTGTTGATGGCGCCGTGGCTCATCACCATGGCGTCGTGGGCCGCCAGCGCCTCGAACTTGTTGGGCGCGCTGGTGAAGGGCAGCCCCGTGATCTGCGCGATGCGCGCGGCCACCTTCTCGGCGAAGCCCTTGGGCGCGTTGAGCCCGGTGCCGACGGCGGTGCCGCCCTGTGCCAGCTGCATGAGGTCCGGCAGCGTCGCCTCGATGCGGCGGATGCCGTTCGCCACCTGCGCGGCATAGCCGGAGAACTCCTGGCCCAGCGTCAACGGCGTTGCGTCCTGGGTGTGGGTTCGTCCGATCTTGATGATGTGGCCCCACGCCTTGGCCTTGGCGTCGAGCGCCTCGTGCAGGTGGCGCAGGGCCGGGAGCAGGCGGCGGTGGATCTCCTCCGCGCAGGCGATGTGCATGGCCGTCGGATAGGTGTCGTTCGACGACTGGCTCATATTGACGTGGTCGTTGGGGTGCACGGGCTTCTTGGAGCCCATGACGCCGCCCAGCATTTCGATGGCGCGGTTCGAGATCACCTCGTTGGCGTTCATGTTCGACTGGGTGCCGGAGCCGGTTTGCCACACCACCAGCGGAAAGTGCTCGTCGAGCTTGCCGTCGATCACCTCCTGGGCGGCGGCGATGATGGCCTTGCCCAGAGCCGGATCGAGGCGGCCGAACGCGACGTTCACCTCGGCGGCGGCGCGCTTGACGATGCCCAGCGCGCGCACGATGGACCTGGGTTGTTTCTCCCAGCCGATCTTGAAGTTGCCGAGCGAGCGCTGCGCCTGCGCGCCCCAGTATTTGTCGCCCGCCACTTCGATGGGGCCGAAGCTGTCGGTCTCGACGCGCGCGGCGCCCGCCGCCGGCTTGCTCGTGCTCATGGCTGCTCGTCTCCCGGGCCAGAAGCGTGACAGCATGCGCCTCCCCCAACCGTCGAGCCCCGGTAGCAACAGCGCCCCGTGGAGTGCAGCATGGCCCATCCCGCAAAATCGCCTTCCAGCCTAGCAAAGGCGTGGCCGGTCGGCGCATGAACTATTGGTAAGGTGCCGCGCATGGCGCGGCAACCTGGCGGGGCGGCGTGGCCCGTCCTCTCGCCCTAGTCGCGCGCAGCTCCCGCCCCCATGGCCGCAGCGGCGGCATCCCTCTTGGTCAGCCCGGCGATCATCGCGTGGATGTCCTTGGCGAGGTAGGGCTTGTTGAGCTTGGGAGCGGTGCGCAGGTGGGCGGGCAGCATGCTGCAGTCGGCATACCCGGTGGCAAACGCGAAGGGGATGTTGCGGGCGATGAGCTGCTCGGCGATCGCCTCGCTGGTGTCGTTGCCGAGCCGGACATCGAGCAGGGCTGCATCGATGTGCGCCTGCCCGGCCAGCACGAGGCCGTGCTTGAGGGATCGCGCCGGCCCGATCACCTGGTGCCCGGCCGTCTCGAGGTCGCTCTGCAGCTGGAGCGCCACGAGCGCCTCGTCCTCCACCACCAGGATGCGCGCCGCAGCGGGCCGAGGCGCCGCCGCCGGCCGATCGGCGTCACGGTCGGGCTCCGCCGGCATATGGCCCGAGGCCTGCGGCTGTGCGCGCTCGAGGGGGCCTTGCAGTGTGTAGACGAAGCCGTTGCCGTGGAAGCGATAGTTGGCGACGGCGCCGAGGTCCGAGGCCGCGGTCTGCAGCACGGTGAGGCCGAAGCCCTTGATGGCCGGAGCGGCCACGCTCGGGCCGCCGGTTTCCTCCCACACGAAGCGGACCTGGCCCGCGGGTTGCTGCGACCAGTGCACCTTGACGCGCCCCTCGGGGTGCGACAGCGCACCGTGCTTCACCGCGTTGGTCGCCAGCTCATGCAGGATGAGCGCCATCGACTGGGCGAACTCGGGCAGGATCTTCACCGGCGCGCCCTCGATCTCCAGGTTGGTGTTCGAGCGGAACGGCAGGAGCACCTCCGAGGCCAGCTCGGTCAGGCTGGCGCCCGCCCAGGCGACACGGCGCAGCAAGCTGTGCGCGCGGGAGATCGCCTGGATGCGGCCGTCGAGCGAAGCGACGAAGTCGCGGACCGAGGTGGCACTGTGGCTGGAGAGCCGGGCCACCGCCGCCACGTTGCCGAGGATGTTCTTCACGCGGTGGTCGAGCTCCGCCATGAGCAGGACCTGGCGCTCCTCGTGCAGCTTTCTCTGCGTGATGTCGAGCAGCGTGCCCATCACACGCAGGCCCTGCCCCTGCTCGCCGGCAACGCACTGGCCGCGGTCCAGGAGCCAGCGGACCTCCCCGTCGGGGCGGACCACCTTGAACTCGATCTCCCGGCGGCCCTGGTCGGCCGCATAGCCCTCCATGTGACGGCGCACCATCTCGCGGTGCTCGGGGTGAATCAGGGCGAGCGCGCTCTCGAGCGTCAGCGGCTCGTCGCCGCCGATGCCGACGATCTCGCGCAGGGCCGGCGACCAGTAGATCTGGCCGGTGGCCGAGCTGTAGTCGTAGGTGCCGAAGCCGGCGGCCTCGCTGGCGAGCCGCAGGCGCTCGGCAGCCTCGCGCAGCCGGGCGGTGGAGGCCTCCACCTCGGCGGTGCGTTCGCGCACGCGCTGCTCGAGGTCGCGGTTGAGCCGTTCCAGCTCGCGCGTCTTGCGCCACAGCTCGACGAAAACGCGCACCTTGGCGCGCAGGATCTCCGGCACCACCGGCACGGGCACGTAGTCCACGGCGCCGGTCTGATAGCCGCGCACGTAGTCGATGTCGGACAGGTGGATCGCCGAGATGAAGATGATGGCGGTGCGCGCGAAGCGCGGGTGCTCGCGCAGCATGCGGGCCAGCTCGAAACCGTCGAGCTCCGGCATGCACACGTCGACGAGGATCACGGCGACGTCGTTCTTGAGCAGGAACTCGAAGGCCTCGCGCGCGGAGTTGGCCTTGACGAGGTTTTCGCCGAGCTCGGCCAGGATCACCTCGTAGCTCATGAGCTTCGCCGGCTGGTCGTCGACCAGCAGGATGTTGACGCGTTCGGACGTATCCATGTGTCGGCACCCCGAATGTCACCGATGGAGCCACATCCGCAGCGCGGCCAGCAGCTGTTCGGTGTTGACGGGCTTGGCCAGGTAGTCCGTGGCGCCGGCGGCGATGCACTTCTCGCGATCGCCCTTCATGGCCTTGGCGGTGAGGGCGATGATCGGCGTGCGGCGAAGGCGCGCGTCCTTGCGGATCTCGTGCATCGTCTGATACCCGTCCATGTCGGGCATCATGATGTCCATCAACACGATGGCGACATCCGGCACCGAGCGCAGGATGTCGATCGCCTCGTTGCCCGTGGTGGCCGTCAGCACGCGCATGCCGCGCCGCTCGAGCACGCTGCTCAGCGCGAAGATGTTGCGCGCATCGTCGTCCACCAGCAGCACGGTGCGGCCCAGAAGGTCCTCGTCGGAGTTGTGCAGCCGCTCGAGCATGCGCCGCTTCTCCTCCGGCAGGTCGCCGACCAGCCGGTGCAGGAACAGGGCCGTCTCGTCCAGGAGCCGCTCGGGCGACTCCACGCCCTTGACCACGACGCTGCGGGCGATGGCGTTGAGCTGCGCCTCCTCCTCGGCTGACAACTCCCGGCCGGTGAAGACGACCACGGGAATGTCGGTGAGGCGCTCGTCGGCGCGCATCTTCTCCAGCACCTCGAGGCCGCTCATGTCGGGCAGGCGCAAGTCGAGCACGACACAGTCGCTGCCCTGCTCCTCCAGAACCGCGAGCGCCTTGGCGCCGTCGTCGGCGGTGACGATGTCGATGTCGTCGTGAGCGAGCAGCTCGGTGATGCTGAAGCGCTCGGCCGGATTGTCCTCGACCACCAGCAGGCGCCTCCGGCGCGGCTTGCTGAACTCGCGAATGCGCGAGATCTCGCCCTTGAGCCGCTCGGGACTCGCCGGCTTCGTCACGAACGAGAAGGCGCCGCGCGAGAGTCCGTGCTGGCGGTCCTCCTCGAGGGTGACGATCTGCACCGGGATGTGGCGCGTGGCGGGGTTCTGCTTGAGTTGGCTCAGCACCGTCCAGCCCAGCATGTCGGGCAGGAACACGTCGAGCGAGACCGCGGTGGGGTGGAAGTCGTTGGCGAGGGTGAGGGCGTCGGCACCCGTGGTGGCGACCAGCACCTTGAAGCCGTTGTCGCGGGCGAGATCGACGAGAACGCGGGCGTAGTAAGGGTCGTCCTCGACGACGAGGAGCACCATGTCGCCGGGCTGCAGCGTGTCGCGGTCGTCGAGGATCTGCTCGACCGGGCGCTGCTGCATGCGCTGGTAAAGCGCCGGCTCGACGGCGCGGGCGGCGGCCGGCGGCATAGCCGGCGCGGTGGCCTGCGGCCCGGCATACCTGAGCGGCAGGTAGAGGGTGAAGGTGCTGCCCTCGCCCGGCACGCTGCGCAGCTGGATCTCGCCGCCGAGCAGATTGGCGAGCTCGCGGCTGATGGCGAGACCGAGGCCGGTGCCGCCGTACTTGCGGCTGGTGCTGGCGTCGGCCTGCTGGAAGGCCTCGAAGATGATCCTCTGCTTCTCCGGCGAGATGCCGATGCCGGTGTCGGTCACCTCGAAGGCGACGACGGCCGGAGACTTGGAGAGGCTCGCATGCTCCGCGCTCCAGCCGCCCGCCGCCGGGGCAATGCGCAGGCGGACGCCGCCCGTCTCGGTGAACTTGAAGGCGTTGGACAAGAGGTTCTTGAGCACCTGCTGCAGCCGCTTGGAGTCGGTGACGATGCTGCGGGCGAGCTGGGCATCGAGCTCGACGTCGAAGGACAGGTGACGCCGGTCGGCCTCGTGGCGGAAGGGTCGCGATACGCTCTCGACCAGCGAGGTGAAGAAGATCTCCTCCGCATCGACCGACACGGTGCCCGACTCGATCTTGGAGAGGTCGAGGATGTCGCTGATCAGGTTCATGAGGTCGGTGCCGGCGGCGAGGATGGTGCGGGCGAACTCGACCTGCTTGTCGCTCAGGTTGCGATCCGGGTTCTCGGCAAGCTGCTGGCCCAGGATCAGGATGCTGTTGAGCGGCGTGCGCAGCTCGTGCGACATGTTGGCGAGGAACTCGGACTTGTACTTGGAGGTGAGAGCCAGCTCGGTCGCCTTCTCCTCCAGCGCCCGGCGGGCCTGCTCGATCTCCTGGTTCTTGGCCTCGACCTCGCGATTGCGCTCGGCCAGCTGCTGCGCCTTGAGCTCGAGCTGCTCGTTGCTCTGCTGCAGCTCCTTCTGCTGCGTCTGCAGCTCGCGCGCCAGCTCCTGCGACTGGGTGAGCAATCCTTCCGTCTGCATCGTCGCCTCGATGCTGTTGAGCACGATGCCGACGCTGGTGGTCAGCTGCTCGAGGAACGTGAGGTGGGCGGGATCGAAGTTGTGCAGCGAGGCCAGCACGATCACCGCCTTGATCTGCTCCTCGAACATGATCGGGAAGACGAGCAGGCTGCGCGGCACCGCATCGAGCAGCACGGAGCCGATGCGCACGGTGTCGACGGGGATGTCGGAGATGTGGATGCGCCGCTTCTCGACCGCGCACTGGCCGACGAGCCCTTCGCCCGGCATCAGCTTCACCGGAAAGCCGTTGCGGTTGTCGTCGGCGTACTTGGCCAGCAGGCGAAGGTGGCTGCCCTCGCCGTCTGCGTCGGACACCATCTGGTAGATGAGTCCCTGATGGGCATTGACGAGGGGCACCAGCTCGGAGAGCAGCATGGTGCCGACGGTGCCGAGATCGCGCTGGCCCTGCAGCATGCCGGTGAAGCGGGCGAGGTTGGTCTTGAGCCAGTTCTGCTCCGTGTTGCGCTCGGTGGTACGCCGCAGGTTGTCGATCATCGTGTTGATGTAGTCTTTGAGCTCGGCGACCTCGCCGCGCGCATCGACCTGGATGGAGCGCGTGAGGTCGCCCTTGGTGACCGCGGTCGTCACCTCGGCGATGGCGCGCACCTGGCTCGTCAGGTTCTCCGCGAGCAGGTTGACGTTGCCGGTGAGGTCCTTCCAAGTGCCGGCGGCGCCGGGCACGTGCGCCTGGCCGCCGAGCCGGCCCTCCACACCAACCTCGCGGGCCACCGTCGTCACCTGCTCGGCGAAGATCGCCAGCGTCGCCGTCATGTTGTTGATGGTCTCGGCCAGCGCCGCCACCTCGCCCTTCGACTTGACGGCCAGGTTCTGCTTGAGGTCGCCGTTGGCGACCGCAGTGACCACCTTGACGATGCCGCGCACCTGCTCGGTGAGGTTGGCGGCCATGACGTTGACGGTGTCGGTGAGGTCCTTCCACGTGCCCGCCACGCCCGGCACCACGGCCTGCCCTCCGAGGCGGCCCTCCGTGCCAACCTCGCGGGCGACGCGCGTCACCTCGCTGGCAAAGGCGTTGAGCTGATCCACCATCGTGTTGATGGTGTTCTTGAGCTCGAGGATCTCACCCTTCACGTCGACGGTGATCTTGCGCGACAGGTCGCCTCTGGCCACCGCCGTCGTCACC
>DASRDL010000051.1:0-2091 GCA_035652635.1 Hyphomicrobiaceae bacterium
GCACGGGCCGGCCGTTCTCGTCGAGCACGCGGCCGTGCACGATGATGCGCTCGCCGATCGGATCGCCGGTCTTGGCGAAGTTGCGGATGAGGTCGTTGTCGAGGGGCCCGAGCTCGTTGTGGTTGAAGAGCGGCCCGGTGATCTCCGAGAGCGTGCACTGCAGCGACAGGAGGGCATGGCGCGGCGAGCGCGTCACGCTGGTCTTGTAGATCGGGGTCAGGGCCGGCGGATGCCAGCCGCGGTCGCGCTGGATGAACTCACCCTTTGCTTCCATCGCCTCCTCCCTTTGCTCACGCGGCCGTCGGCTCGGCGCCGCCGACAGCCGCGCGCGGCGGCACGGCGTCGGTAGGTGCGCAGCGCGGCCGATCGCGAAAGCGTCGGCGGTGGGCCGCCCGGCGAGGTTGATCCAGGTCAAAGGGGCGACACGCCACTTTGTCGCAGCCGGGCCTCGTCTCAGCCGGGCGTGCGGCGGTGGGGAAGCGCCTCGGGGTTGACGACGTTGATGGGGGTGCCGGCGGCGTAGGCCAGGACCTGGTCGAAGATGTCGGCGAACTGCAGCTCGTACTCCTCGCGCGTGACGTAGCCTATGTGCGGCGTGGCGACCACCTGCGGCATGGCGAGCAGCGGGTGGGCCGGGTCGTGCACCGGCTCCTGCTCGAACACATCGACCGCGGCCATGCCCGGGCGCCCGGCCTCGAGGGCCGACACCAGCGCGCCCGGCTCGATCAGGCCGGCGCGCGAGGTGTTGACGATGAGCGCCGTGGGCTTCATGCGCGCGAGGTCCGCCGCCGTCACGATGTGGCGTGTCGCCGGCACGAGGCGCATGTGCAGGGAGAGCACATCGCTAGCAGCGAACAGCTCCTGCTTCGAGCCGGCCGCCGTGTGCCCTTGAGCGACGGCCCGTGCGCGGGCCTCCTCGCGCGCCCACACCAGCACGGCCATGCCGAAGGCGCGGCCGTAGCCGGCGACCGCCTCGCCGATGCGGCCGTAGCCGTAGATGCCGAGCGTCTTGCCCCGCAGCGAGTGGAACACCCCGGTCTGCCAGATGCCGGCCTTGAGGGCGGCGACCTGCTGCGGGATCCGGCGCATGGCCGAGAGGACGAGGGCGAAGGTCAGCTCGGCGGCGGCGTAAGAGGGCGCGCCCGGATGCTGCGAGGACGACACGACGATGCCAAGCCGCGTGCAGTCGGCGATGTCGATGTGGGGGTAGACGCTGCGCTGGCTGATGAGGCGCAGTTCGGGCAGCCGCTCGAGCAGCGGCTTGCGGATCTGGGTGCGCTCGCGGATCAGCACCAGCGCCTCGGTGCCGGCGAGCCGCTCGGCCAGCCGGCCCACGTCCTGGACGTGATCGTTCCAGACGGTGACCTCGTGCCCCGCCAGCTTGCCGAAGCAGGCGAGCGTGCGCAGCGTGTCGAAGTAGTCGTCGAGGATGGTGATGCGCATGGGGCGCCTCCGCTGCGAGCCGGAGAGCATGTAGCCTGCTCACGCGTGCGTCCAATGCATTTATTCGCTCAGCATCGATGCACAGGGTGATGGGCGCAGCCGCGCACGCATGCCACGGTCATACCGGGCCTTGTGCCCGGTATCCAGAGATCCGCGAGCGTCGGGGCGGGCCGACAGATGGGTCCCGGCGACAAGCGCCGGGATGACAACGGCGAAGACCTACTCCGCGGCCACCTTCTTGGGCTGGACGGCGGCGCTGTAGTCGTTGATCAGCGTCTCGCTGATCTTGCCGGGCGTGTACTTGTGGGGGCCGATCTCCGACACCGGCGTCACCTCGGCGGCGGTGCCGACCAGGAAGCACTCCGAGAAGGAGCCCAGCTCCTCCGGCATGATGACGCGCTCGGCCACCTGCAACCCGCGCTTCTTGGCGAGCCCGATCACGGTGCGCCGCGTGATGCCGTCGAGGAAGCAGTCGGGCGTCGGCGTGTTGAGCACGCCGTCCTTGACGAAGAAGATGTTGGCGCCGGTGCATTCGGCCACGCGGCCGCGCCAGTCGAACATCAGCGCGTCGGCATAGCCCATGCGCTCGGCGCGGTGCTTCTCGAGCGTGCAGATCATGTAGAGGCCGGCCGCCTTGGTCTTGGCGGG
>DASRDL010000052.1:0-5942 GCA_035652635.1 Hyphomicrobiaceae bacterium
GGAGACGCTGGGCAAGGTGCTGGGCCTCGACGCCAAGCGCATCCAGTTCACGCCCGACCTGATGCCCTCCGACATCATCGGCTCGGAGGTGCTGGAGGACAGCTCCGGCAGCGGCCGGCGCAGCTTCCGCTTCGTGCGCGGACCGATCTTCGCCCAGCTGCTGATGGCCGACGAGATCAACCGCGCCAGCCCTAAGACGCAGTCGGCCCTCCTGCAAGCCATGCAGGAACATCATGTCACCGTTGCAGGCCAGCGCCACGACGTGCCCATGCCCTTCCACGTGCTGGCCACGCAGAACCCGCTCGAGCAGGAAGGCACTTATCCGCTGCCCGAGGCCCAGCTCGACCGCTTCCTGCTGCAGATCGACGTGAGCTATCCCGACCTCGGGGCCGAGCGGCGCATGCTGTTTGCCACCACCGGCACCGACGAGCGCCGGGTGGAGCAGATCCTCACCGCCCAGGAGCTGATGACCATCCAGCGGCTGGTGCGCCAGCTGCCCGTTCCCGACAAGGTGGTGGAGGCCATCCTCAGGCTCGCGCGCTCGGCGCGGCCGGGCACCGGCGCCGGCGCCGAGACCGATCGCCTGATCGCGTGGGGCCCGGGCCCCCGCGCCAGCCAGGCGCTGATGCTGGCGGTACGCGCCAAGGCACTGATCGACGGGCGGCTGGCGCCGTCGATCGACGACGTCATCGCGCTGGCCGAACCCGTGCTCAAGCACCGCATGGCGCTCACGTTTGCGGCGCGCGCGGAGGGCGAGACGGCAACCGGGGTGATCAATCGGCTGGCAGCGGCGCTGGAGTAGAGCGGGGTGGCAGCGGCAGGCTCCCCAACGACACGATCTGGGGCCGACCCAGGGAGCGTCTTCCATCTCGAAGGCGAGGCGCATGCCCTTGCCGATCGCCTGCCCGAGCTCGTGCTCGACGCACTGCGCGTCGCCAGCACCGTGACACACGGCATCCATGGCCGGCGCCGGGCCGGCACCGGCGAGACCTTCTGGCAGTTCCGCCAGTTCCAGGCGAGCGATGCGGCAACCGTGATCGACTGGCGCCGCTCGGCCAGCTCCGACCACCTGTTCGTGCGCGAGCGCGAGTGGGAAGCGGCGCATACCTTCTGGCTATGGCCCGACATCTCCCCCTCGATGGGCTTCAGGAGCCACCTCGCTCCCATATCGAAGCGCGACCGGGCCCTGGTGCTCACCTTCGCCATGGCCGAGCTCCTGGTGCGGGCGGGCGAGCGCATCGCGCTCATCGGGCTCACGGCGCCGATGGCGAGCCGCAAGGCGACCTCGCGCATCGCCGAGGCTCTGGCCCAGCACGAGCGCGACGGCACAGGCCACCCGAGCCTGCCGCCGCAGGCAAGGCTTTCCCGCTTCTCGAGCGCGCTCCTGTTCGGCGACTTCCTCGATCCGCCGGAGGTGGTTGCCGCCCGCCTCAACGAGATGGCCGAAGGCGGTGTGACCGGTCACCTCGTGCAGGTGCTCGACCCCGCCGAGGAGACGCTGGCCTACGAGGGCCGCGTGGAGTTCCGCTCACCCGAGGGCGATGATCGCTGGATCGCCGATCGCGTGGAGACGCTGCGGCCCGAGTATCAGAGGAAGCTCGCCGAGCACCGCGCCCGCATCGAGGAGGCCGCCCACCGTATCGGCTGGTCGTTCCTGGTGCACCACACCGACAGGCCGGCACCCGAGCCCCTGCTTACCCTCATCATGCGGCTGCAGGGCATGGCCGGCGACTATCGCTGGCGGCCGCAGGCTCGAGCGCAGCCGGTGCCGCAGCGGGCGACCGCGGGAGGCGCGCCATGACGCTGGGGCCCATCGCCTTCCTGTCGCCCTGGCTGTTGGCCGGCCTGCTGGCGTTGCCGGTAATCTGGTGGCTGTTGCGCACCATCCCGCCGCGGCCCAGGCGCCTGGAGTTCCCGCCCACCCGCATCCTGGTCGGCATCGAGAACCGCGAGAAGACGCCGGCGCAGACGCCGTGGTGGTTGACGCTGATCCGCATGGCCGCCGCCGCGCTGGTGATCCTGGCGCTGGCCGAGCCGGTGCTCAATCCCAACAGCGAGAAGGCACTGTCGGGCTCGGGCCCGGTAGTGCTGGTCATCGACAACGGCTGGTCGTCGGCGACCCAGTGGGGCGCCCGCAGCTTCATGATCGGGCGGCTGATCGCCGAGGCGGAGGGCCAGTCGCGGCCGCTGCTGATCGCGCCGACCGCCAATGCCTCGCATGCCGTCGCCTTCAAGATCGAGGCGCCGGCTTCGGCCCGCTCCACCGCGGCCGCCGTGCAGCCACAGCCGTTCGCTCCGGACCGTGCGGGTGCCGTGCGCGCCATCGCCGCCGCGCTCGCCGGCGCCCGCGAGGCCACCGCCGTATGGCTCGCCGACGGCATCGACCACGACGGCTCGGCCCGCGAGCTGGCCGACAAGCTGATGGAGCTCACCGGCGGCCGGCTCGCCGTGGTGGAGACGCCGCCGGGTCACGAAGCGCTGGGCGTGGTGGCCGGCGTGGCGACCGGCGGCCGCCTCGACGCCCAGGTGCTGCGTGCCGAGGGCGCTGCGCGCACCGGCATCCTGCACGCCATGTCGGCGCGCGGCCAGCGTCTCGGCGAGGCTCCCTTCACGCTGGGAGCCGGCGAGACGCGGGCCATAGCCAGCTTCGACATGCCGCTCGAGCTCAGGAACCAGGTGACGCGCGTCGAGATCGCCGGCGAGCGCTCGGCGGGCGCGGTGCACCTGCTCGATTCCCGCTCGCAATGGCACCGGGTGGGCCTGATCTCGGGTGCCTCGCGCGAGGAGGCCCAGCCGCTCCTCGCCCCGCTCTACTACATCGAGCGGGCGCTGCAGCCGTTCGCGGAGATCGCCAAGACCGAGGACTCCAACCTGGCCACCGGCATCGACAGCCTGATCAAGCGCAACGTCTCCACGCTGATGCTGGCCGACATCGGCACGCTGCCGCACGACATCAAGGAGCGTGTGGAGCAGTGGGTGAAGAAGGGCGGCATCCTCGTGCGCTTCGCCGGTCCCCGGCTCGAGAAGGGCGGCGACGACCTGCTGCCCGTGCCGCTGCGGCTCGGCGGCCGCTCGCTGGGCGGCGCGCTGTCGTGGGCGACGCCGCAGCCGCTCGCGCCCTTCGGCAGCGACGACCTTTTCGCGGGGCTCACTCCGCCGGCCGAGGTGCTGGTGCAGAAGCAGGTGCTGGCCGACCCGTCCGGGCTCGGCCCCGAGGTGAAGGTGTGGGCGCGCCTCAAGGACGGCACGCCGCTGGTCACCGCGGCGCGGCGCGGCGACGGCCAGGTGATCTTCTTCCACGTCACCGCCAATTCGGACTGGTCGAACCTGCCGCTGTCGGGGCTGTTCGTGGAGATGCTGCGGCGCATTGCCAGCCTCGGCGGCACCGGCGGCGCCTCGAGCCTCGGCGGCGACGTCAAGGCCGACGGCCCGGATGCGCCCTCGACCGCGGAGGTGCTGGCACCGCTGCAGGTGCTCGACGGCTTCGGGCTGCTCAAGAACCCGGCGCCGACGACTCAGGCGATCTCGGCGGCAAAAATTGCCGACACCAAGCCGAACGCCGAGAACCCGCCGGGCTACTACGGCCCCGCGGGAGCCCCGCGTGCGCTCAACCTGCTCACACCCAAGAGCCTGCTCAAGCCGCTGCCGGCGATGCCCGCCGGCGTCGAGCGGCGCCTCTACGAAGGCGACACGGCCCAGCCGCTCAAGCCGCAGATGCTGGGCGCGGCGCTGGCACTGCTGTTCGCCGACATCCTGGCCGTGCTGCTGTTGCAGGCGGGCGGCCTGTTCTTCGGCCGCCGCGTCGGGCGCACGGGGGCGGCGGCCCTCGCCGCACTCGGGCTCGCCACTCTGCTGCTCGCCGGCGCCGGCGACGCCCATGCCCAGACCGGCAGCGCCGCCGGCACGCCGGCCTCGCGCGCGCCGGCCGACATCGCCCGCGCCATCCAGGCCACCGCCAAGGTCACCTTCGGCTATGTTCTCTCGGGCGACCCGGCAGCCGACGAGGCCAGCCGGCAGGGCCTCTTCGGCCTCGGCCGGTTCCTGATCGAGCGCACGGCGGTGGAGCCGGGCGAGCCGATCGCCGTCAATATCTTGAACGACGAGATTGCCTTCTATCCCATCCTCTACTGGCCGGTGCTGCCGAACTCCCGTCCTCTGCCCGAGGCCGCGCTCGCCAAGATCGACGCCTACATGAAGCAGGGCGGCATGATCATCTTCGACACGCGCGACCACGGCCAGGGCCTACCCACCGGCTTCTCGTTGCGCGCCGAGGGCGGTACGCCGCTGCAGCGCCTGCTCGGCAATCTCGACATCCCGCGGCTCGAGCCGGTGCCCGAGCACCACGTGCTGACGAAATCGTTCTACCTGTTGCGCAGCTTCCCCGGTCGCTGGGACGGCGGGCAGCTGTGGGTGGAGGCGGAGGCGCCGCGCGACAGCGATCAGGGCCGGCAGGCGCGCCGGGTGGACGGCGTGAGCTCCATCCTCATCACCTCCAACGATTTCGCCGCCGCCTGGGCACGCGACCAGCGCAACCAGTTCATCTATCCGGTCGTTCCCGGCGGCGAGCGGCAGCGCGAGATGGCCTATCGCACCGGCGTCAACATCGTCATGTACGCGCTCACCGGCAACTACAAGGCAGACCTGGTGCACGTGCCGGCGCTGCTGGAGAGGCTGGGGCAATGATGTGAGTTTCCCCTCTCCCCACTCTTCAGTGCGGAGAGGGTTATGGTGAGGGGCAGCGCCTTGCTCCGACGGCGGCAGGTGCGGCTGCCCCTCACCCCAGCCCTCTCCCCGCAGGCCGGGGAGAGGGGGATCGGAGTGCAATGAGCAGCTGGTCGATCGACTTCTCACCCATGGTGCCGGCGCCCTTCTTCTGGGCCGGCGCCGCACTGGCGGCCGTGCTGGTGGTGCTGCTCCTTTTGCGGCGCAGCCGCGGCGCCGTCCTGCGCGCCCTGTCGCTCGCGGCCCTGCTGCTCGCCCTCTCCAACCCGACGCTGCGCCAGGAGGAGCGGGAGAGCCTCGCCAACATCGCCATCGTGGTGGTCGACGAAAGCACGAGCCAGACCATCGCCGGCCGACCCGAGCAGGCGGCTGCCATCCGGCGCGAGCTGGAGACGAGGCTCGCCGGCATTTCCAACCTGCAGGTGCGCTGGGTCACCTCCTCCAAGCCCACCGGCGAGGGCGTGTCGGGCACCAACCTGTTCGCCGACCTCAACAGCGCGCTCGCCAACACGCCGCCGGACCGGCTCGCCGGCGTCATCATGATCACCGACGGGCAGGTGCACGACGTGCCGAAATCGGCCCAGCAGCTGGGCTTCGATGCGCCCGTGCATGCCCTGCTGACCGGCCAGCCAGACGAGTTCGACCGCCGCATCGAGGTGCTCAAGGCGCCGCGCTACGGCATCGTCGGCACGACGCGCGAAATCGAGGCGCGCGTGGTGGAGACGGGTCGGCGCGGCCGCGCCGCCGACCGCGTGACGCTGAGGGTGCGGCGCGAGGGCCGGCCCGACGAGACGCGCTCCACCCAGATCGGCCGCAGCGTGGCCATTCCGATGCACTTCCCCCATGCCGGGCAGAACATCGTCGAGATCGAGCTCGACGCGGCGCCGGGGGAGCTCACGCCCGCCAACAACCGGGTCGTCGTGGTGGCCGAGGGCGTGCGCGAGAACCTGCGCGTTCTGCTGGTCTCTGGTGAGCCGCACGCGGGCGAGCGGGTGTGGCGCAACCTCCTGAAATCGGACGCCGCCGTCGACCTCGTGCACTTCACCATCCTGCGCCCGCCGCAGAAGCAGGACGGCACGCCGATCCACCAGCTCTCGCTCATCGCCTTCCCGACCCGCGAGCTGTTCTCGGAGAGGATCAAGGAGTTCGACCTCATCATCTTCGACCGCTACCAGCACCGCGACATCCTGCAGCTGCTCTACTACGAGAACATCGCGCGC
>DASRDL010000053.1:0-3729 GCA_035652635.1 Hyphomicrobiaceae bacterium
GCTCAACCTGCCCAACCCGAAGATGATGGACGTGGCCGTGCCCGCCAACATGCGCCAGGGTCTCGCCCAGGACGAGATCGCCCGCAAGGGCTGGGCCGTCACGCCCGAGCAGGCGATGGGGCTCATCGGCAAGCCCGACGTGGCGCTGGTCGACCTGCGCGAGCGGAGCGAGCGCCAGAAGCACGGAGTGATCCCGGGCTCGCTGCATGCACCCTATCCCGACCTGCAGGAGCACATCGGTGCCGGCGGCATGCTGCACGAGCTGGCGAAAGCCACGCCCAAGCGCATCGTGTTCTATTGCGCCTTCGGCGAGCGCTCCGCCATGGCGGTGCAGGCGGCGCAGGATGCGGGCATCACGTCGGCCTGCCACATCCACGGCGGCCTCGACGCCTGGCGCAAGGCGGGCGGGCCGCTGGTGCATTAGCGTTGGATGCTCCTTCCAACAAGATCGGCCAGGGCTGTCGCCCGGGCGCCAAGGTGGACGTCCACTTCGTCGGTGATGCCCGTGGGCCCGTGGGCATTGTGCTGAAGCCGCGAGCTTAGCGCTTGCCATACTCCGGCGCGCACACGGTCTGGCCCTGGGGCAGGCGCTCGATCACCACCGACACGCCATAGACCGCGCGCAGGCGCTCCGCCGTCAACACGTCCGCCGGCGCACCCTGGGCGACGAGGCGCCCGCCGTCGAGCAGCGCCACCCTGGCGGCGATGCTGAAGGCGTGATCGGGATCGTGGGTGGAGAGCAGCACGGCCAGCCCCTGCGCCGCCAGCCGCCGCACCTCGGACAGCACCACCACCTGGTTGCCGAAGTCGAGGCTGGCGGTGGGCTCGTCCATGACGATGGCCGGTGCGTCCTGGGCCAGCGCGCGGGCAACGAGGACGAGCTGACGCTGGCCGCCGCTGATGCGCGTGTACTCCGTGTCCGCCAGCGCGCCGATGCCGAGCGTCTCGAGCGCGGCAAGGGCCTTACGGCGGTCCTCGCGTGTCGGAGCCGCGAACAGGCCTAGGTGCGCCGTGCGGCCCATTACCACCATGTCGAGCACGCGGAAGGGGAAGTGCGCCGCCTGCGCCTGCGGGACGTAGGCGACCCGGCGCGCGATGTCGGCGCGCTGAAGCGAGCGCATGGGCGTGCCGGCGAGCCTCACCTCTCCGGCCTGGGCGGGCAGGAGCCCGAGCATGGTCTTGAACAGCGTGGTCTTGCCGGAGCCGTTGGGGCCGAGCAGGCACACCACTTCGCCCGCCCGCACGTGGAGGTCCACGTCGCGGCCCACGGTCCTGGCACCGTAGCCGAAACCGAGCCGGTGGGCGGCGAGCACAGGCGCTTCGGGAGCCTGCGCGGCCGCGGCATGCGTCATGACCAGCCCTCCCTGCCCTTTGCCAGCAGCCACAGGAAGAACGGCGCGCCGATGATGGCGGTGAGGATTCCGATCGGCACCTCGATGCGGGCCATGGTGCGGGCGAGCGTGTCGACCAGCAGCAGGTAGCTGCCGCCCAACAGCATGGCCGTCGGCAGCAGCCGGTCGAAGCTAGGGCCGACCGCCATGCGGGCGATGTGCGGTATGACGAGCCCCACCCAGCCGATCACGCCCGAGACGGCGACGACGGCCGCCGTCATCAGGGTCGCGGCGGCAATGACGACGATGCGCAGCCGTCCCGCCTCGACACCGAGCGCCTTGGCCTCCTCGTCGCCCAGCGACAGCACATTGATGCGCCAGCGCAGCGCGATCAGCGGCACGAGGCCCAACAGCACCAGCGGCGCCGCGGCCCATATCTCGCCTTTGCGCACCGACGACAGCGAGCCCAACAGCCAGAAGACGATTGCCGGCAGCTGGTCGTAGGGATCGGCCATGATCTTCAGAAGCGAGATGGCTGCACCGGCCAGAGCGCCCACGACGATGCCCGCCAGCACCAGCACCAGGATCGGCTCGCGTCCGCGCACGAGCGAGGCGATGGCATAGACGAGGCCGACGGTCGCAAGCCCCGCCGCGAACGCCGACAGTTGGATCAGGGCGACCGGCAGCGACAGAAAGATGCCGAGCACCGCGCCGAGCCCTGCGCCCGTAGAGACCCCCAGGATGTCGGGTGAGACGAGCGGATTGCGAAAGAGCGTCTGGTAGGCCGCCCCGGCTGTCGCCAGCGCCGCCCCGACCAGCACCGCGGCCGCCATGCGCGGCAGACGGATGTCGAACAGCACCGTGTCCACCTGGCCCTGCGGCGGCGCCCCCGTGAGCCTTCGCCCCAAGGCAGCAGCCAAGTCGGCAAGCGATATCGGATAGGCGCCGACGAGAGTCGCAGCCAGCAGGAGCAGGGCGAGGAGGAGGGTGAGGCCTCCGACCACGGTCAACGTGGAACCGCCCAGTCGTGCGCGGGCGGCACTTGCATGCGCGGTCGAATCCTGCGGCATCGCCCAGTCATACCGGGGCCCGTCCTCGGTATCCAGCCGCCCGCAGGCGCGGTGCTTGATTTGCGGCGGAGCCCCGTGGCTGGCGCGGACAAGACCGGGTGAGGACGCCGTCAACGTCGCGGCCGCGGCCCACCGGGTGCGCGGCCCTTGGACCAGGCAATCAGCGCGTCGAGCTCGGGCTCGCTCACTTCGACGTGGTAGAAGAGACGGTAGAACTCGCGCGTGACGGCGCGCAGGTCGGTCGGGAGCCGATCGGGGTAGAACAGGCCCGCCAGCCACTTCAGTCCGATCACCCGGTTCAGCGACGGTGGCCGGTCGATCCAGCCGAATGGAGCCGTGGGAGCGAGATGTACGCGGCCCTCGCGCACCGCCCGCACGCCGGCCCACAGCGGGTCGGTGGCCACCCGCGCGAAGAAGTTGCGGTCCCAGGTGAGGATGATCTCGGGGTCGGCGACGATCACCTGCTCCATGGAGGCGCGCACCAGACCGCGCTGGCCCGCGGCTTCGGCCACGTTGCGCCCGCCCGCGCGCTCGATGATCTCGGTATTGATGGAGCCGACCACGCCCGTCTCGAGCCCGTCCGGTCCACGGGCGAGGTAGACGCGGGGCCGCTTCTCCACCGGAACGCCAGCGAGCACCCGGTCGATGTCGGCGAACGTCGCCTCGACATAGCGCGCCAGTGTCTCCGCCCGCTCCCTGACGTCGAGAATCTGCCCCAGCAGCCGCAGCGCGGCCGGCGTCGCCTCGAACCGGCCGTCGATCAGCACGTAGGGGATCCTGGTCTGCGCCTGCACGTTGTCGGCGAGCGAGACGTAGGTGCCCCGCACCGAGCCGAAGTCGAGGATGAGGTCGGGCCTCGCTCCGAGCACGACCTCGAGGTTGGCGGTGCCGCCGCGCCCGGTGAGCCGCCCGAGCGCCGGCAGGTCACGGTAGGCCGGGGCAATATAGGCTCGCTCCTCGGGCCTGGGCGGATCCGGCCAGCCGGTCATTCTCTCGGGCGCCAGCATGTAGAGCAGGATGGAGGCCGGCGGACCGGCCGCGAAGACGCGCTCAATTCTATCGGGCACCTCCACCGTGCGGCCAGCCGAGTCGGTAATGCTGCGCGCTTCCGCCCAGCCGGCGGCGGCGAAGAGGAGCACGAGAGCCAGAGCTGCGCGGGGCATGAGGCAGTGCCAGTTGCTTGCCGGACCCTGTTCAGTCGGCCGCGAGCGTCACCACCACTACGGTGGTATTGTCCTGATAGATGTCGCCGGCAGCGTCGACGGCCGCCAGCAGCGCGTCCGCGATCGCATCGGGTCCGCCGGCGATGTTCGCCTCCACCACGTCCA
>DASRDL010000054.1:0-4973 GCA_035652635.1 Hyphomicrobiaceae bacterium
CATGTGGCGGAACGAGTAGATGCGGCCCTCGTGCTGCAGCGTGCCGGTCATCTTGCCGCCGGGCCACCACATGATGGTGACGGGCGCTCCGGTGCCGTCGACCGTGCCGCGCCAGATGCACATGTTGGGCTTCACGTCCACGTTGGAGCGCGTGACGGTGAGGACGACGCCCTCCTTCACCGCGATGGAAATCCGCGCCGGATTCCGTGAGGCGGCAGGATCGTTGTGGTCCTTGGTCAGAGCGTACTCGACCATGGGCGCCATAGGTGTCGCCATCATGCCGACCCCCATGGTGGAGGTGGAGGCCTTCGCCTTCTCCATCATGGTCTTCTGCTTGTCGTCCATGCTCATGTCGGTGGGCGCCTTGTGGAACAGCTGGTTCCAGTCGCTGCCCAGCGGGTTGACACCCACGCCGTGCTCGGCCGCCGCCTTCTTGACGGCGTCGACGTTCTCCTTGGGCACCGCCCACATCTCGGTCTTGGTCAGCGTCAGCACCTGGCCCTTGGCCTTGCCGGCATGCTTGATGATGCGCTTGTAGAGGGCGGAGTTGGGCGGCGGCAGCTTGGTCATGATGAGGGGCACGCGCTCGGGCTCCCCCGACTGGGGCCAGGCCGGAACGGAGGCCACGGTCACGCAGCCGGCGAGCAGCGACAATGCACTGATCCTACGCATGTCGATCATGTCCATATGCTCCCGATGTTTGCCGCTTTCACTATGGCCCGTCTTTCCGGCGAGGCGCGCATTGCCTGCAGGTTGCTTGTAGCAAGTCTTCCGCCGCCGCGGCAGTGGGCGCCGGCCCGCCGCCGACCGACCGCCCCGAGCTCCCGACCCCAACGGAAAGGGCAGGCATCAGACATATAGCCTCAACACCGGCTGAACCAGAACTTTGAGTGCCGCGCGGGCACGATGCAGCCTCACCTTCACCGCCCCTGGCGTCGTGGCCAGCAGCCTCGCCGTCTCCTCCGTGCTCAGCCCTTCGATGTCGCGCAGCAGCAAGACGATACGGTAGCTGTCGGGCAGCTCCATCAGCTTGGCGACCACCAGCTCGCACACCTCCTTGCGTGTCAGGTGCTCCTCCGGGGTCGTCACCTCCGTCCACGCCGGCTGCGGCCCGGACCTGTCGCACCACTCCGCCTGCGAGGGGACGTCGTCGAAGAGTTGCTCGAGCGAGGCGCGCCTCGACCGCAGTTTCATCAGGGCCGTGTTGACCACGATGCGAAACAGCCAGGACTTGAGTGCCGATCTGCCTTCGAACGCACGGATGCTCCTGAATACCTGAAGGAAGGCTTCCTGCACGCAGTCCTCGGCCAGCGCCCTGTCCCTGACGTAGCGCTGCGCCAGGGCCAGCATCCAGGCGCCGTGCTCGCGCACCAGCCGCTCGCCGGCGTGCCGGTCGCCACGGCGCAGGGCATGCGCCCACCCGACCCCTGCCGGCAGGCCCGCATCGGGGACGGCGCCCTCCTGAACGCCGAGGACGCCGGCCGCGGGCGCGCGGGATGCAGGAGCGGTGAGTTCAGACTCTTCGAATGGCATCGGCGGGTCGGCTCGGTCGGCCGGCGTGCGAGGTGATGGACGCTACCACGGCCGAAATCGAAGCCTCTCGTGCCGATGGCTGATGGTTTCGATTTCGCTGCCGTCGTGGTCATCACCAGATACGGCGCAGCGCAGCAGCCGATTTCGGCCTTCACGCAACCGTTATGAACGGTGATCATGCGTGCACGATCGGATCCGCCGTTGCCCACGGCACTGCCGGTGCGCGGTGGACCGGAATCGAAAAATCTCCGCCCCTAGCGGCCGATGCCGTCGGGCTGGCCGGCGATAGCCACGGACAGCTCGTCGGCCGTCAGCAGCGAGCGGGCGACGCGGGCCACGTCCGCCCGCGTCACCTTGGCCAGGCTGGCCTTGCGCTCGTTGACGAAGTCCCGGCCCAGGCCCTGCAACTGGGCGCGCAGCATCTGCTCGGCGATCTTGGCATTGGAGTCGAGGCTCAAAACGAACGAGCCGATGAGATAGCTCTTGGCCGCCTCGACCTCCTCGTCGGTGGGCCCCTTCTCAGCCAGCTCCCGGAACTCCGCCCTGACGAGCTCGAGACTGGTGGCTACATCCTTGTTGGGGCTGGCGAAACCGCCGATCAGCATGTTGGAGTGCTTGAAGTTGTAGAGGAGGGTGTAGATCCAATAGCTGAGCCCGCGCTTTTCGCGCACCTCGCGCACCAGGCGCGCATCCGAGCTGCCGCCGCCCACGAGCTGCGACAGCACCAGGCCCGGGTAATAGTCCGGGTGGCTGCGCTCGATGCCGCGTCGACCGAAGATGGCGACGGATTGCGGCCCCTCGAGGTTCACCACCGTGGGCTTGGGTGCGGCCTTGGGCGCCACATCGGCGACCGGGGTCAGCCGCGGCTCGGCCGGCAGGCCGCCGAACACCTCGTCCAGCACGCGGCCGAGCGTTGGCCCGTCGATGTCGCCGACGGCAGCCACGCGCAGCGTGCGCCGGGCCATGATGCGCTTGCGAAAGCCGTCGAGATCCTCGCGCGTGATGGCCTTGAGCGAGTCGGGCGTGCCGGCGATCGCCCGCGCATAAGGGTGGCCGGGGAAAGATTGGGCCATCCATTGCGCATTGGCGACCTTGTTGGCGTCGCCGGCCTCGAAGGAGGCGCGCGCCGCGAGCTGGGCGCGCGTGCGCTCGAGCGTCGACTGCTCGAGCCGTGGTGCCGTGACGGCGAGCTTGAGCAGCTCGCTCGCCTTGGCGAGGTTCTTGGTCAGCGTCTCGAAGTTGCCGAAGAAGGTATCGCGGTCGGAATCGAACGAGATGCGGACGGCCAGCTTCTCCGCCTGCGTCTGGAAGGCGGCCGCGGAGAGATCGCCGGCACCCTGGTCCAGCATGGCGGCGAGCAGCCCGGCGGTACCCTCCTTGCCGGCCGCCTCCTGGGCGGCGCCGCCGTCGAAGGCGAAGCGGATGGCGATGATGGGCAGGCTCTTCTCCTCGACCAGCCAGGCGGTAATGCCGCCGGGGCTCTTCACCTCGCGGATTTCGGCGGCGCGCGCGGGGCCGGGCAAGGCGAGAAGGAGCAGGGCACCCGCCACGACGGCGGCTGCCGCGGAAGCGCGAAGCGCAGGTGCGAGCCACCGCGCCGCCAGGCGCAGGCGTGCTGCAGCGATCATTTGCGTGCCTCCGCCGGCGGCTTGCCTTGCGAAGCCTCATCGGGCCGGTGCGGGATCAGGTAGCCGGTCACCGAGGATGAAAGGTCCAGGTACTTGGCGGCCGCCTTCTTGACGTCGGCGACGGTCACCCGGCCGACCCGGTCGGGCCACTCCTCGATGTCGGCGATGCTGCGCCCGATCACCAGGTTGGAGCCGTAGCGCTGTGCCAGACCGGCCTGGTTGTCGGCGCTGTAGACGTAGCTGGCGATCATGGCGTTCTTGGCCTGCTCCAGCTCCTCCTCCGTCGGCCCGTCCTTGATGAACTCGGCCAGGGCTGCATCCAGGGCGCTCTCCACGGCGGACAGCTTGGCGGGGTCGCCCGCGATCGCGTAGACGGTGAGCGTGCCGCCGTCGAGGGCGACGCCCGAGTAGCTGGCACCGGCGTTGGCCGCCACGTCCTTCTCGTCCACCAGCCGGCGGTAGAGGCGCGAGGTGGGCCCGTCGCCCAGGATGATCGACAGCGTGTCGATGGCCTCGGCCTCGCCGGGCTCGGCCGATTTGTAGCTCGGCGTCATGTAGTAGCGCTGCAGCGCCGCCGTGCCGGCGCGCGGGTCGCGCAATTCGATGCGCCGGATCCCCCGCTGGCTGGGCTCGGCCGGGCGGGCGCGGCGCACGACGCCGGGCTCGGGCGCGATGCGACCGTAGGTGTCCTGGGCCAGGGTCCGCACCTCGTCCTCGGTCACGTCACCCGCCACCACCAGGATGGCGTTGTTGGGGGCGTAGTATTGCCGGTAGAAGGCGATCGCCGCCTCGCGGTCGAGCTTCCGGATCTCGTGCTCCCACCCGATCACCGGCGTGCGATAGGGGTGGTTGAGGTAGAGGTTGGCATTGATCAATTCGTCGAGGATGGCGAGCGGCTTGCTGTCCACCACCGAGCGCCGCTCCTGCAGCACCACGTCCCGCTCGGTCGCAACCTCCGCCTCCACCAGGTTGAGATTGCGCATGCGGTCGGCCTCCATCACCATCGCCGTTTTGAGGTGCTCCTTCGGCAGGCGCTGGAAGTAGTAGGTTGCATCGTGCGAGGTGACGGCATTGTCGCGGCCGCCCAGCCGCGATACCACCCGCGCCAGCTCGCCGGAGGCCAGCGTCTTGGTAGACCTGAACATCAGGTGCTCGAGAAAGTGCGCGAGCCCCGAATGGCCGGGGGCGTTGTCGGCGCCGCCGACACGGTACCACACGACATGGGTGACGACGGGCGCCCGGTGGTCGGGGATCACCACCACCTGCATGCCGTTGGCCAGCGAGAACTCGCTGGCACGTCGCTGCGCCGCCTGCGATGCAACCGGTGGCAGAACCCCGACAGCGAGCGCGACGGCCCAGCGCATGAGCCGGGACGATCGCCTCATCGCGACGCCCGACGCTGCAAGCCCTGGCATTGCTGGACCTCCTGAGCGCGGTGCAGCCGGAGAGCAATGAGCGTGGGCCTCTTATTCAGGGGCCCACGCCATGGTCGAGACGACGGCGCAGCGGTCGGTGGCTTCAGAACTGCATTTTGTTCAGGCGGTCGAACAGGGCCTTGGCATCCTGCTCGTCGCCGGCCTGGCAGGCATCGTAGGCGCGCAGCGCCATGCGGCTCACGCCGGCCAGCTGCTCGGCCGAGATCTTGGCGTACTTCTCGCGGTCGAACTTCTCCCAGAAGTCCTTGTACAATCTGCTGCAATCCATCTTGGTCTGCGCCGCGGCGGCTCCGGCCAGCACGCCGAGCGCGACAAAGCCGATGAGAGTGGACCTGAGCATTCAATCCTCCATTTGACTCGACGCCAGGCTTGGGTC
>DASRDL010000055.1:0-11015 GCA_035652635.1 Hyphomicrobiaceae bacterium
ATCGTGGTGGAGCAGAAGGCGCGCAAAATCTTGAGCTTCACCGACCGCGCCGTCATCCTCGACCGCGGGCGCATCGTGTTTGCGGGCGACAGTGCTACGCTGGCCAACGACGCGGCGCGGCTCGAGACCCACCTCGGCGTCGCCGGCCAGGCGACCGCCCGCGCCGCGCCGCCGCCCGATTGAGCAAGGCGAGCTTCAGGTTTGGCAAGAGGAGAAGCACAATGCCTACGACCAATCCGCCGTTCCGCGCCGACATGGTCGGCAGCCTGCTGCGCACCCCTGCCTTGAAGGACGCCCGCGCGCGGCGCGAGAAGGGACAGATCACGCCGGCCGAGCTCGCCAAGGTCGAGGACGAGGAAATCCGGAAGATCATCAGGAAGCAGGAGGAGGTGGGGCTCCAGCTCGCCACCGACGGCGAGTTCCGACGCTCCTGGTGGCACTTCGACTTCTTCTGGATGCTCGAGGGCTGCGAGCGCATCGTGCTCGACCACGGCATCCAGTTCCACGGCGTGCAGACCAAGCCCGAGAGCGTGCGCGTGGCCGGCAGGATCGGCTTCCCCGCCGACCACCCGATGCTCGGGCATTTCCGGTTCCTGAAGGCCAATACCAAGGCCGTCCCCAAGATGACGATCCCCTCGCCGTCGGTTCTGCACTTCCGCGGCGGCCGGGCCTCCATCAGCAAGGACGCCTACCCGAGCCTCGATGCCTACTTCGACGACCTGGGCAAGACCTGGGGCAAGGCCGTGAAGGCGTTCTACGACGCCGGCTGCCGCTATCTGCAGTTCGACGACACGGTGTGGGCCTATCTGTGCTCGAAGGAGCAGAGGGACATGGTTCGGGCGCGCGGGGAGAACCCCGACGAGCTGCCGGCGATCTACGCCCGCACCATCAACACGGCGCTGAAGTCGAAGCCGGCCGACATGACCATCACCACCCACGTCTGCCGCGGCAACTTCCGCTCCACCTGGATCTCGGAAGGCGGCTACGAGCCGGTGGCGGAGCTGCTGCTCGGCGGCGTCGACTACGACGGCTATTTCCTCGAGTACGACACCGAGCGCGCCGGCGGGCTCGAGCCGCTGCGTTTCCTGCCCAAGGGCAAGAAGCGCGTGGTGGTCGGCCTCGTCACCTCCAAGAGCGGCACGCTGGAGAGGAAGGACGACATCAAGCGGCGCCTCGACGAAGCGGCCAAGTATGCTCCTCTCGACCAGCTCTGCCTGTCGCCGCAGTGCGGCTTCGCCTCCACCGAGGAGGGCAATGTGCTCACCGAGGAGCAGCAGTGGGCCAAGCTCGCCATGATCGTCGACATCGCCAGGGAGGTGTGGAAGTAGGAGTTCCCCGGCCCTCTCCCCGCAGGCGGGGAGAGGGAGAAGCGGAGTGCCTCATGGCTGCACTGATCATTGTCCTGGCCCTGGTGGTCGGCCTCGCGGTGCTGCCGCAGCTGTGGGTGCGGCGCGTGATCGATGCCCACTCCGCCGATCGCCCGGACTTTCCGGGCACCGGCGGCGAGCTCGCCCGCCACCTGCTCGACGAGATGAAGCTCGGCCACGTCAAGGTCGAGGAGACCGACCTCGGCGACCACTACGATCCCGATGCCAAGGCCGTCCGGCTGCTGCCGAAGCACCTCAACGGGCGCTCGCTGTCGGCCGTCGTCATCGCCGCCCACGAGACCGGCCACGCCATGCAGGACGCCGCCGGCTATCCGCCGCTGGCGGCGCGCACGCGACTCGCCAAGCAGGCGCTGCGCATGGAGAAGGTCGCCGCCGTCGTCATGCTGGCAGCGCCCATCGTCATGGCCCTGGCCAAGGCGCCGCACGTTCTCGTCATCGAGGTGCTCGTCGGCGTGATGATCTTCGCCCTCTCCATCCTGCTGCATGCGGTGACGCTGCCCGTCGAGATCGACGCGAGCTTCGGCCGGGCCCTGCCCCTGCTGCAGTCGGGCCGTTACCTCGACGACAAGGACATGCCTGCGGCCAAGCGGATCCTGCGCGCCGCCGCCTTCACCTACGTGGCAGCCGCCGCCATGAGCATCCTCGACGTCGCGCGCTGGCTGCGCGTGCTGAGGCTGTAGCACCGCCCTGCCGACATGCCCGGGTGGCCCGGCATGCGATAGTGCGCGGCAGATGCCGCACCGCCGTTCCAAGCGCAGCAAGCGATCCGGTCTCACCCAGATGCACCCCCGAGCAGTCTTCGCCGCCGGCTTCCTCATCCTGTTCGTCGGCGGCGGCGCCCGCTACGCCATCGGGCTCACCTTCAAGCCGATCGTCACCGAGCTCGGCTGGGACAGGGGCGCGCTCGGTCTGGCCGTCGGCGCCTATCTGATCGTGTCCGCATTCGCCACCTACCTCGCCGGCTATTTGGCGGACCGCACGAGCCCGCGCCTGTTGCTGGGCATCGGCGTCGGCGTGAGCGCGCTCGGCATCGGGCTCATGGGCGGGGTAACGGCGCCCTGGCAGGCGTTGGCCGCCTACGGTGTCGTCTTCGCCATCGGCAGCGGGCTCGCCTCGCTCACGCCGGTGGGCGTCATCGTCACCCACGCCTTCCCCGCCCGCACCGGCTTCGTCAATGCCGCCGTCATTTCGGGAACGAGCGTCGGGCAGCTGGTGATGATTGCCGTGCTCGCGGCGCTGCTCGTGACCATCGGATGGCGCGCCGTGTTCGTCTGGCTCGCCGCCGCGCACATCGTGCTCATCCCGCTTCTCGTCCTCGCGTTGCCGCATCGCCCGAGCCAGCCGGCGCCCGGCTCTCCGCGCGCAGGACTGGGCGTCGGTGAGGCCGCGCGCACGGGCCGGTTCTGGATGCTGCTCGCCGTCTATGCCATTTGCGGGCTCGACGACTTCTTCGTCGCCACCCACGTCGTTGCCTTCGCGCAGGACCGCGGCGTGGACACGCTGGTGGCCGGCAACCTGCTCGCGCTCATGGGCCTCACCGGCATGGTGGGCCTGCTGCTCACAGGGTTGCTCAGCGACCGCGCCGGTCCGGCCTGGACGGCGGCCCTTGCTTTTGCCGCGCGCGTGGTGGTGTTCGCCCTCGTGTCCATCGACCAGTCCCCGATCGCCATCGCTCTGTTCGCGCTCGTCTTCGGCGCGACCTTCCTCGTCACGGCACCGCTGGCCGTGCTGTTCGTGCGCGACCACTTCGGCATGGCACATCTGGGCGCCCTCACCGGCCTGATCACGATGGTGCATCAGATCTTCGCCGGCATCGGCGCCTACGGCGGCGCTTTGGTCTTCGATGCGACCGGCAGCTACGATGCCGCTTTCGTCCTGCTGCTGGCCGCCTCGGGAGCGGCCCTGCTCCTCTCACTCTTGATGCGCAACGCGACCGTCGCCGCGCCCGTACGCGCACAGCTGTAGCTGCCCGAGGGATCCGCGGCGTCGACCTGCACGGAACACCGGCATGCATCCCGCGTTACCGGTCCAACCGCTGCGCGGCGAGAGGACAGGAGGTGCGCGACACGCTCACGCGGCAGGAGCCGAAGAGACAGTAGGCAAGAGGCATGAAGGAGCAGCCAATGGAGCTCAGCACCGCCATGGTGGCGCGTACGCTCGACCGTTTCGAGGCGCAGGCGATCCCCGAGAACCATCCGCTCCTGCCGGAGATCAACCGTGTGTTCGGCGATCACACCTTCTTCATCGACGGCCAGGGCCTGCACATTGCCGAGCCGCGCATCCTCGCCGACACGGGCGCCGAGGCCGTGCAGGTGGTGAAGGTGGCACGCTGGCAGGACGCCGGCCGCACCCGCCTCGAGCCGCACGGGCCGGAGCCCACCGGCGTCGTCGTGCCGCTGGCGGACGATGCCGCTTGACCTAGCGGTCGGCCCTCAGCTGCAGGGCGGCGACACCGGCAGCGACGTTCAGTCCCTGCTGGGCCTGCACGCTGAGCGGCTGCAGGATGATCGACTTGTTGGAGCCGCCGACGAGCGCGTTGGCGCCGACGCCCAATCCCACCGTGGCCTCGGCGCTGACGCCGCCGTAGCCGCCGTTGAGCGAGCCGGGCCGCAGGTTGGCGGTGGGCGCGAATACTGCCCAGGCGAGGACCGACTGCTGGGTGGTGCCGATATCGATCCCGAATTTGTTGATGGTGCCGTGGTAGAACTCGTCGCGGCCCGGCCTGTTGAACCGGCAGCGCAGGTCCTTGGTCGAGCCGACGATGAAGCCGGTGCCGCCGCGCACCGTGCAGGTGAGCACGCCCACCTCGACGCGCGCCTGCGCGGCCGCCTCGGGGCCCTGCCAGAGCAGCGCGGCCGCTGCGGCCGCCAGGGCGATTGCCGGTGCGTGTCTCATGCTTCTCCCCCTCCTCGCCGCGTCGTGAGCGAATCGGTGAGCACGCCACCACGCAATCGTGACCAAGACAAGGTGGCCTGCGGAACGCGCCGCCGTCATGTTCTCAGCGCGAGATCGAGCACGATGAGCGCGAGGCAGACGGCGAAGCCCGCCCAGGGCACCCACGCCGGCACTGCGAAGCCCGAGGGCGGCGCGACGTCGCGCGCCTTGATGCGGGCGAGCGACAGGTTGACGAGGGCGAACACGGCGAGCGTCAATCGCGCCGTGATGTCGGCCAGATGCTGCAGCGGCAGCAGCAGAGCCAGGAGGAGCACGATTCCCGAGGCGACGAGCGTGGCGAGGAGTGGGGTGCGCGTCAGAGCGTCGACGCGGCCGAGCCACGCCGGCAGGCTGCCCTGGCGGGCGAGGCCGTAGAGCACCCGCGAGCCCATGATGATCTGCACGATGACGCCGTTGAGCGTGGCGACGATGGCGATGGCGCTCATCGTGCGTGGCGAGGCGCCCGTCAGCCGCTCGAACACCAGGGCCAGCGGCGCCTTCGATTGCGCGAGCTCGGCCGTCGGCACCGAGACCAGCGACACCCACGCCACCAGGGCGTAGAGGACGGCGGCGATCGCCAGAGTGAGCAGGATGGCTCGCGGCAGGGTGCGCTTCGGCTCGCGCACCTCCTCGGCCACGTTGGCGAGGCTCTCGAAGCCCAGGAAGGCGAAGACGGCGAGCAGCGCGGTGCCGGCGATGCCGGCGAGGGCCGCAGCGTCGGCGAGCGACGGCAGCGCCTCCGGGAGGCGGGCCACGACACCCGGCTCCGACATGACGCCGGCGAGCACCAGCACGAGGAGGCCGCCGACCTCGATCACCGTCATGATGCCGGCGAATGTCACGGACTCGTTGATGCCCCAGGCCGCGACGGCACCCATCGCCACCACCACCAGCGCTATGAGCGCCTTCTCCGGCAGCGCCAGGAACACCGCCACGTAGCCGGCGCTGCCGACGCTGATGGCCGCCGCAGCCGCAATGGAGACGCCGACCACCAGCAGGCCGACCGCCGTCGCCAGCCGGTCGGACCGGAAGCCCTCGCGCACATAGGCGGCCTCGCCGGCGGCCACCGGCAGGCGTCCGGCAAGCTCGGCGAAGGAGGCGGCGGTGAAGGCCATCAGCACGGCCGCAAGCACGAAGGCGATCGGGGCGTGCATGCCGGCGCGGTCCGCCGCCGCTCCGATCAGCACGTAGATGCCGGCGCCGACCGTCACGCCCAGCCCGTAGAGGGTGGCCTGCAGCAGCGACAGCGAGCGCTCGAGTGCCGGCGCCTGAGGCAGCGGCGTCCGGTCGGGCAAGGACGGCTCGTTCATGGCTTGCAGGACCCTATCCGTCGCCGCCGCTCGGGTCCGTGGCTACCCGGTGCCACGCCCCCGCCCCTTGATCCCAATCAACGCGGGGCCGGGTCGCGATCCCTAGCCTCTCCCGATGGCGAAGCGGAGACCGGCGATGTCACGCAACGGCAAGGCGACGTCGCGGGTCGACGACGACGCCACGCATCCAGGCAGCGGTTGCCCGGACCCCCTCGCTCTCGTCGAGGAGGACCACGCGCTGCAACTGGAGCTCTGTGGCCTGCTGGAGCACCTTGCCGACTGTCTGCCGGAGTGCATTCACGGTGCGGTGGCCCTGTCCGCGGCGGCCATCCTGCGGCAGGCGCTCGGGCCCCACCTGCAGCTGCAGGAGGAGATGCTCTTTCCGCTGCTGCGGCGCCGGGCAGGGGCGGACTCCGCGCTCATGGCCATTGTGTCGCAGCTCGAGGCCGAGCACGCTGCGGACGAAATGCTCGCCCACGAGCTCGCCGACGAGCTGCAGCTCATGGGGCAGAGTGGCCGCGCACGCAATCCGGAAATGCTGGGCTACATGCTGCGCGGCTTCTTCGAGCGCCTGCGGCGGCACATCGCATGGGAGACGCGCCTGCTCCTCCCGAGCGTGCGGCGCATTTTGACGCACGCCGACATCGCGCAGCTCCGGGACCGGATCGTGGCGAGCACGCGGCCGGCCTGCAAGGAGCATTCGGTGGCAGAGCTGACGCGCACGAGCGGCGGAGCGGTGACTGGCCGCCGATGCTCTTCGCGCGCGCGCCTCGTCTGATCTCGATTGCCGACGACGAAAGAAAAATGACCGGGCACGAGGCCCGGCCATGAGTGTGTTTTCCGCCCTCTAACGAGGACGGTTGAAGGCGTCGAAGGGAGGGTAAGCAGCCTTCAATAGCTGTCCGTCACAGCCGGGTGCATATGACCAATTTGCGGTCCGCTTGGGAATAGGTTTGCCCGCATGTTTGCCATGCTCTGCCGCATGGCTTGCCGTATAGGTCAACTTCAGAATTTCCACTGCCGCGCTTTGGCGACGAGGAAGTCGCGGAACACCTGCACCTTCTTCGCCGTCTTGAGCTCCTCGGGATAGACGAAATAGACGGGGAGCGTGGGCAGCTGGGCGTCCTGCAGCACGGGCACGAGGTCCGCCTCCTCTCCGGTCAGATAGTCGGGAATGAGGCCGATGCCGATGCCGGCGCGGATCGCATACTTCATGGCGATGACGCTGTTGGCGGAGAACACGGGGCGCCGCGGCGCCTTGCCGTTGAGGCCCGCCGTCTCCAGCCAGCGGATGGCGGAGAGGTGATGCGCCGGCGTGCCGCTGTAGGAGATGAAGGGGTGCTCGTCGAGAGCATCGACGCTCGCCGGCGCGCCGTGACGGCGGATGTATTGCGCCGACGCGTAGGCGTGCAGCTTCATATTGAACAGCGGGCGGCGGATCAGGTCGCTCTGCTGCGGCTCGCTGGTCCAGATGGCGACGTCGGCGGCACGCATGGCGATGGCGATCTGCTCGTCGCTGAGCACGAGCTCGATGCGGATGTCGGGATAGAGCTCGAAGAACTCGCGCAGCCGCTGGGTGACCCACACGGTGCCCAGCCCGATGGGCGCCGTGACCCGCAAGTCGCCCGACGGCTTGGTGGTGGTGTCGGTGAGCAGCGTCTCGGCGGTGGAGAGCTTGCTCATGATCTCGCTCGCCGTGCCGAACAGCATTTCCCCCTGCTCGGTGAGCACCAGCCCGCGGGCGTGGCGGTGGAAGAGCGAGACTTTCAGCTCTTTCTCGAGCGCCGAGACCTGGCGGCTCACGGCCGACTGGCTCATGCGCAACGACTCACCGGCGTGAGTGAAGCTGCCGGCCTCGGCGGCGGCATGGAAGATGCGGAGCTTGTCCCAGTCCATGGGGGCTAGTGCTTCGAGCGGTAGGTGGGGTGACGGATCTTCGTTATTCGGCTGCCTCGGCCGTGGTCTCCAGCTTAGCCAAATAGCGCTCCGCCTCAAGTGCTGCCATACAACCCATGCCGGCAGCAGTCACGGCCTGGCGGAACACTTCATCCTTGACGTCGCCGGCGGCGAACACGCCGGCAATCGAGGTGCGTGTCGAGTCCGGCTCGGTGACGAGATAGCCCGAGGGCTTCATCTCGAGCTGGCCCTTGAACAGGTCGGTGGCCGGCGCGTGGCCGATGGCGATGAACACGCCGTCCGCGGCAAGTGTCGCCACCTTGCCGGTCTTGACGTTCTTGAGGCGCACGCCGGTGACGGTCTTGGGCGCCTCGGTGCCCACCACCTCGTGCAGCACCGAGTTCCACACCACCTCGATCTTGGGGTGCTTGAACAGCCGCTCCTGCATGATCCGCTCGGCGCGGAAGGCGTCGCGCCGGTGCACGATCGTCACCTTGCGGGCGAAATTGGTGAGGAACAGCGCCTCCTCGACCGCTGTGTTGCCGCCGCCGATCACCACCACTTCTTTACCTTTGAAGAAGAATCCGTCGCAGGTGGCGCAGGCGGACACGCCGTGACCCTTGAACTTCTCCTCCGACGGCAGCCCGAGCCAGCGCGCCTGGGCGCCGGTCGCGATGATGAGCGCCTCGCAGCTGTAGGCGTCGCCCGAGTCACCCTCGAGCCGGAACGGCCGGCGGCTCAAGTCCACCCTGACGATGTGGTCCATGACGAATTCGGTGCCGACGTGGGCGGCCTGGGCCTGCATCTGCTCCATCAGCCACGGGCCCTGGATCACCTCGGCGAACCCAGGATAGTTCTCCACGTCGGTGGTGATGGTCATCTGCCCGCCGGGCTGGTTACCTTGGATCACCACGGGCTTCAGCATTGCACGGGCTGCATAGATGGCAGCCGTGTAACCGGCCGGGCCCGACCCAAGAACGATGAGCTTGGCATGCTTGGCTGTCATGGCTGGCAGACCCCGGCGCGCGGGACTCAGAACGAACCCCGAACTTATATAAGCAGCCTATAGGCCCGCTGCAACGGCGAGGTCAATGCCGCATTGGGCCACGCCCGGCGCGCAACCCTAATCGCGGGGTCGCGGGCGGCCCACGGAGCGCAGCTCCTCGTCGTCGAGCGGGCGGGCCTCGTCCTCCAGCATGATCGGGATGCCGTCCCTGATGGGATAGGCGAGGCGGGCGGCGCGGCTGATCAGCTCTTGCCGGGCTTCGTCGTAGACGAGAGAGGTCTTGGTGCGCGGGCAGACCAGGATTTCCAAGAGCCGCGGGTCGACCCGGTTGACACCCTCGTCCTTGCCGGTTGGTTCGCTCATGGCACGGACCGTCATCACTGCATGGTGGAGCCCGAGCCGCCGGCTCCGGCCGCCAGCTCCATGCGCGCCAGCGCCACCAGCGCCTCGGCGCGGGCCTTGAGCGTCGGCGCCTCCAGCAGGGCCTGCTTCTCCTCGGGGCCGTAGGGGCTGGCGATCGAAAGCATGTTGACGAGGGACTCGCTCGAGGTCCTGCCGATCGCCGACCAGTCGGGGCGCTGCCGGCGCGCCTCCAGGTAGGTTTTGAGCGCGGCGAGAAAGGCCTGCCGGTCGATGTCCTCCTCGCCGGCAACGAAATCGCCGAGGTAGCGCTCGAACGCCACCTTGAAGACGCGATAGGGTTTGGGCGTCTCGATCTCCTCCAGGAGCGCGCAGCGGGCGATGCCGGTCAGCGCGACGACGAGGCGGCCGTCATCGAGCTCCTGGTAGGCCGTCACGCGGCCGGCGCAGCCCACCTTGCGCAGCGCGACCGACTTGCCCTCGGGCGACTCCTCCTCCCCGGCCGCCGGCTGGACTATGACGAGCACGCGCTCTGCCGACATCACGTCGTCGAGCATCTCCAGATAGCGCGGCTCGAAGACGTTGAGCGGCAGTACCGCCCGCGGCAGCAGGATACAGCGCCGCAACGGGAACACGGGGATGCGCTGCGGCAGATCCGCCGGCGACTGGTAGCGCTCCTGGAGCGTCGGCAAGAGCCTTGTCCGCTGGTCACGAGAAGAGGAGCGACGACAGGCGTCGCCTGCCGTCCAAGGTGGCGGGGTCTTTGGGTCCCCAGGCATCGAACAACTGAACCAGCTGCTTGCGCGCGGCCTCCTCGTTCCACTTGCGGTCGCGCTTGAAGCTCTCGAGCAGCTGGTCCACCGCCTCGGCCTTGCGGCCGCTCGCCGCCAACGCCAAGGCGTAGTCGATCCGCGCCTGGTGATCGGCGGGGGAGGCCTTCACCTTGGCCTCGAGCTTGGCGACGTCGCCGGACTTGCCGGCGAGCTTGGCGAGGTCGAGGGCAGCGCGCACGCTGGCGACGGCCGCGCTGTTCGTCTTGTCGGGCGGAACCAAGCCGATAGTCTGCTCGGCACGCGCCACGTCGCCGCTCTTGAGGTAGCACTTGGCGAGCCCGGCGAGCGCGGCGGTGTTCTGCGGGTCCTGTTGCAGCACGCCGGCGTAGACCTCGGCGGCGCCCTGCAGGTTGCCCGCTTCCAGCGCCTTGTCGGCGGCCTCGATGGCGGCGGCGGCATCCATGGCCGCCTCCTCGCCGAGCAGCCGCTCGACGAAGGCCTTCACCGCGCTCTCGGGCTGCGCGCCCATGAAGCCGTCGAGCGGCCGGCCGTCGCGGAAGGCATAGACGGTGGGGATCGACTGCACCCTGAGCTGGCCGGCAATCGAGGGGTTCTCGTCGATGTTGATCTTGACGAGGCGCACCTTGCCGCCTTGCGCCCGCACCACCTTCTCCAGGATGGGGGTGAGCTGCTTGCAGGGGCCGCACCACGGCGCCCAGAAGTCGACCAGCACCGGCACCTTGCGCGACGCCTCGAGCACGTCCCTGGCGAAGGTCGCCGCCGTCGCGTTCTTGATGATGTCGCCGTCGGCCGCCGTCTGTGCGGCGGCGCCCGGTTTGCCAAGTCCCAAGACCATGTCGTCCGTCTCCTGCCCGTTGTGGGCACATGCAGTTCGTCGCCGGCCCCGATGCGGCGACCGGCGCCTCGAGCCCTAGGGGCGGCTCCCCGCTACGGCCAGAATGCGAGGCTCGTGGCCGCAGGAGCGGATGAACCGCAGGAGGTCGTCGCGGCCGATATTGGTCGTCGCCGTATTCTCCAGCGGGTGGTAGTTGAGCCGCTCGTGGCGCATCATATCGGCATCGAGGATCACCGTCACGCGGTGCGCCGTATCGTTTATCAGGGCGAAGGGCGTGACGGAGCCCGCGGGCACCCCCAGCACCTCCAACAGCAGCTCCGGCTTGGCGAAGCTGAGGCGATCGCAGCCCAGCGTCTTGTGCAGGCTCTTGAGGTCGATATGTGCATCGCCCAGCGCCACGACAAGGTAGAGCCGGTCCTTCTTGTCCTTGAGCAGCAGGTTCTTGGTATGGCCGCCGGGCAGCTGGCGCTCGAGCCTGGAGCTCTGGGCCAC
>DASRDL010000056.1:0-15708 GCA_035652635.1 Hyphomicrobiaceae bacterium
CCCTTGCCGCCGACGCTGGTGCTGACGCCCGACTTGCTCAGGTTGATCTTGACACCGGGCAGGACGCTGAACGTCTTGCGAAAGCGGAATCCCATGGTCTTGCGCCTTTCATCGATCCTGGCATTGCTCGAGGCCCGCGACCTGCCGGCCTCCCAAATCGGAACGCAACAACCCGAGAGTGCACGCTGAGGCCTGCCGGCACTCAGCGGTTCAGGTTGAACAGGTTGCCGAACCTCCTCAGCTTGTCCTTGACCTGCCCCACCGTACTGTTGCGCGCGCGCAGGCGCTCGTGCGCCGACTCGCGGTCGAGCACCTGGCGGTACTTCTTCCAGTTGGCCGTGTCGGCCTCGATCAGCGCCTTGCGCTCCTCCGGTGTCAGCGGTCCGACGCGCGACATGGGTGGCCGCACCAGCGTGCGCTGCACGATGGACGGCTCGCCCTTGTTGTGCAGCACTGACACCAGGGCCTCGCCCACCTGCAGCTCCTGGATGGCGCGCTCGGTGTCGAGATCTGGGTTCTTGCGGAACGTCTGGGCGGCGGCGCGGACGGCCTTCTGCTCCTTGGGCGTGAAGGCCCTCAGCGCATGCTGGATGCGGTTGCCGAGCTGGGCCGAGATGCGGTCGGGCACGTCGCCGGGGCTCTGCGTGACGTAGAACACGCCCACGCCCTTGGAGCGGATGAGCCGGGTGACGCGCTCGATCTGGTCGAGCACGGCGCTGCGCGCGCCGTTGAAGAGCAGGTGCGCCTCGTCGAACAGGAAGACCAGCTTGGGCTTGTCGAGATCGCCGACCTCGGGCAGCTTGTCGAACAGCTCCGACAGCAGCCACAGCAGGAACGTGGCGTAGAGGCGGGGCGTGTTCATCAGCTTCTCGGCGGCGAGAATGTTGATGACGCCGCGCCCGTCCGGGCCGGTGCGGATGAAGTCGTCGATGTCGAGCGCCGGCTCGCCGAAGAACTTCTCCGCCCCCTGCTGCTCCAGCACCAGCAGGCTGCGCTGGATCACGCCGACCGTGGCAGGCGCGATGTTGCCGTACTTGCTCCGGAGCGTGGAGGCCTTCTTGCCCATCTCGTCGATGACGCCGCGCAGATCGCGCAAATCGACGATCTCCATGTTGTGGTCGCCGGCCTTGCGCTCGTCCTCGGCCCACTTGAAGGCGATGTTGAGCACGCCCTCCTGCGGCTCGGTGAGCTCGAGGAGCCGCGACAGAAGCAGCGGGCCCATCTCCTGCACGGTGGCGCGCACCGGGTGGCCCTGCTCGCCCAGCACGTCCCAGAAGGCGACGGGGAAGGCGGCGTTGCCGTAGCGGGCGAGCCCGATCTCCTCGGCACGCTGCACCAGGTTGGGCTTGGGTTCGCCCTTGACGCCGAGGCCCGACAGGTCGCCCTTGATGTCGGCGGCGAACACCGGCACGCCCGCGGCCGAGAAGCCCTCGGCCAGCACCTGCAGGGTGACGGTCTTGCCCGTGCCGGTGGCGCCGGTGACGAGGCCGTGCCGGTTGGCGAGCCTGAGCTCGATCACCTCCGGCACCACGTCCTGGCCCTGCCGGCTGCAACCGATCAGGACCGCGCCGTCCTGCACATAGTCGCGTGGATCTGCGTGCGGGCTCTCGGCGGGCGAGCTGTCAGGCGTATCGGGCATCGGCTTGGCTGCTCACCGGCCATAATGTTCGTGGGCGCTGGTCGCGACAGTGCGGCAGAAACCGCGACGCGGACCACCCCCGCGTGATTCGGCCGAGTGCCCCTCTGTTTGCGCAGGCGGCACCCGATGTAAACCCCCGGCCGCCGGCGCCCCGCGCGGCGGAGGGCGGAACCTGTTGAAAACTAACGGCGGCAAATTCTGGCGTCAAATCAAGGCGCGCGACCTCGCCCGTGGCCCAGGCCGCCGCTACTGCGGCAGCATGAACTTGAGGGCGGCGCTGGAGAGGGCCCCGCCGAGCACGCAGGGGATGCCCACCTGCACCTGGCCCATGGCGCCCGCCGCCACGCAGCCGAGCGCCAGCACGGTCTGGCCGGCTGTGCCCCACCACTGGGTGTTGCGTACCGAGGCCGGGCCCTTGGTCTTGAGCTGCTCGATGGCAGCCATGGCGTCCTTGCGCACGCGGCCGAACTCGAAGGTCTCGGCGGCGTCGATGGCTTCCTGCAGCACCGCCCGCGTCTCCTGGGTCTCGCGGTTCATGGCCGCCTTCATGGTGTCGAGCAGCTCCTTGTCGCGCGAGGCGTTGGTGGCGAGCGACAGCTTCGCCATGCTGCCGATGGTCAGCCGCTCGACGTTGTTGACGTCCTTGGCCCAGGCGAGGATGGAGATCATGCGCAGGACCGGCTCGGGCGATCCGGTGGCGAAGTAGACGCCCCACAGCGTGTCGAGCGTCACGGTGCCGCTATCGAGCGACAGCTGCTTCAGGGTCGGCTGGTTGCCGTAGACGAAGCGGTCGATGAGGCCCTTGCGCGCCGGCATGCGCTCGGTGAACTTGAGCATCAGGCCCTTCCAGTCGGGAAGGTCCGAGTAGGCGATCGCCCGCACGATCGCCACCTGGTCCTCGGGCGGCATGGGGAACATGCCCTCGACCAGCTTTTCCGCCTGCTTCGGATTCATGTGCAGCACGCCGGCCATGAAGCCCACGTAGATGCCGGCCGTGTCCATGTCGCGAAAGACGCCGTGGGCGCTCATGGCCTTCACGGCAGCGGGCAGCTTGGAGGGCGCCGGCTTGTTGCGGTAGTCGTTGATCCAGCGCAGGATGCTCTCGGTGGAGCCGAACTCGGCCTTCTCGGGCTTTTTCTTGGCGGGCGCCGCGACTGCGGACGTGATCGACAAGAGCACCGCCATCAGCACGGCCATCGTGGAACGCATGACACTACCCCCGTGCGTTCGGTCCCCTCCGGTTGCACACGCGACAAGAGGCAGCGTGCGTGGCCGTTTTGTGGCGCCTCGGGAATGTTCCGCGGTCGGCAGCTTCCGCCGGCGCCGCCGTTGTGGCAGAAAGCCGGCGAGGCAGCACAGGCCATGAGCACCGAGATGGACAGTCGAAGGCGTACCCGGAACGACCGGGCTTTCCTTGCCGCGCTGGCATTTGCCGGCGGGCTACTGGCCGCGGCAGCCGGGGCGTCGGCGCAACCGCGCGACGCCCCTCTCCCCGGCAGCGAGCAGCCCGACGCGGCGAGCCCCGCCGGCGCCCGCTACATCCCCGGCGTCGGCTTCAGGTTCGTGCCGCCTCCCAACTACGTCTACGGCTACCGCACGCGCGTCTACGGCTATTACGCCGACCGCGAGTCCATGCGCTATTACCGCGGCTACCGGGCTCATCGCGCAGGGTGCGATCCCGATCGTGCGCGCTGGCACGGCGACCGCTGCGGCCGCAGCTGGCGCTGGTAGCCGGGTCCGCCGTCCCGCTCGATGGGTAAACCGTACGGAGGGACCGCGGCGTGGGGCTGCCCACGGCGTTCGCGGAGGAGGCGTGCGCGACAGCTTGTTGACAGACCCCGTGTGCGCTTTCCACATTGGACCCAGGCGCACCATGCCACAGAAGAGGCCGGCAAGGCCCTGCTCAGCCAACCTCCGGAGGAAATTCATGACGCGTATGCTGCCGGCCGGTCTCGCGGCGCTCCTTCTCGCTACATCTGCCGCCGCTGCTCAGGACATCAAGATCGGCACCATCTACGACCTGACCGGACCTTTCGCCGGCGGCGGATCGAAGCCGGCGGCCATCGGCAACAAGATTGCGATCGACATGATCAACGAGAAGGGCGGTGTCGAGGGCCACAAGATCGTGGCAATCGAGGCAGATGCGCAGTCCAAGGTGGACGTGGCCATCAACGAGGCCGAACGGCTGCTGAACGAGGCCAAGGTCGACCTGATCATGGGCGTCTACTCGAGCGCACAGTGCGTGCCGCTCGCAGCCAAAGTGGACGCTGCCAAGAAGTTCCTGTGGCTCAACGTGTGCGTGTCCTCGGCCGTGTTCAAGGACAAGAAGCTCACCTACGCGTTCCGGCCGACCATCCATTCCGACCAGTACGGCGATGCCACCTGCTCCTATATCGCCGAGAATGCCAAGGGCAAGTTCGGCAAGGAGCCCAAGGACATCAAGGTCGCCATCATCCACGAGGACGGCCCCTATGGCGTGGGCGTGGCCGTGGCCAGCGAAGAGCGCTGCAAAGAGCTCGGCATGCAGGTCGTGCACAAGGAGGGCTATTCGGCCACCGCCACCGACCTGTCGGCGCTGGTGACGAAGCTGCGTCGCGCCCAGCCCGACATCATCGTGCACGCGGGCTACAATCCCGACATCACTCTGTTCCTGCGCCAGGCCAAGGAGGCAGGCCTCAAGTTCCAGGCGTTGATCGGCGAGGGCGCAGGCTACGGCCAGATCGACAAGCTGCGCGAGACCTTCAAGGACGACGTCAACTACTTCCACAACGTCGATCCCGTGGCCGCGCAGCTGCTCGATCCCAAGACGTTGAAGCCGGGCATCGGCGAGATCACTGCCGAGCTCGTCAAGCGCTACAAGGCCGAGACCGGCGTGGCCGAGGTGCCTCCGCACGCCTCCATGGGCTTCAACCAGGCCTGGATCTTCCTCACCGACGTGCTGCCGCGTGCCATCAAGAAGTACGGCGGCTGGGACCCTGAGTCGCTGCGCAAGGCGGCGCTCGAGACGGACATCCCCCTGGGCGGCACGATCCAGGGCTACGGCGTCAAGTTCTTCCCGCCCGGGCACAAGATGGCGGGGCAGAACGAGCGTTCCACGCCGGTGGTGATGCAGTACATCGACGGCCACACCAAGATCGCCTGGCCCACGCCGATCCGCACCGTCGATCCGGTGCTGCCGCTGCCCAAGGGCCACGCCTACGCGCGGTGAAATCGTGAAATCGTGAGGTCGTGAAGTCGCAAGCTGGCAGAGGCGTGAGGGCGAGTCTCCGCGATCTCACGACTTCACGATCTCACGACCTCACAACCTCACGAAGGACAGCGCGTGGCTCTCCTCACCGTCTCCGGCCTGACCAAGATGTTCGACGGCTTCACGGCCGTGTCGAACGTCTCGTTCGATGTGAACGAGGGCGAGATCCTGGGCCTCATCGGCCCCAACGGCTCGGGCAAGAGCACGACCTTCAACTGCATCGCCGGCATGTACGTGCCGACGGCAGGCTCCATCCGCTTTGCCGGCGAGGAGATCGGCGGGCTGCCCGCCTACGCCGTCTGCCACAAGGGGCTCGGGCGCACCTACCAGATCCCGCGGCCGTTCCGCAACCTCACCCTGCTCGAGAACGTGGCCCTGTCGGCCTGGTTCGGCCAGCATGGCCGCACCGACCGCGCCGCCTGCTGGCGCCAGGCCGAGGAGGCCCTGGCGCTGGTGGGCCTGCCCACCGATGCGCGCACGGCCACCGACGGGCTCGGCGCGGCGGCGCTCAAGAAGCTCGAGCTCGCCCGCGCGCTCGCCACCCAGCCCAGGCTGCTGCTGGCGGACGAAAGCCTCAACGGGCTCGACCACTCGGAGATGGAGCAGGCCGCCGACATGCTGCAGATGATCCGCAGGGAGAAGGGCATCACCATCGTCTGGGTGGAGCACATCATGGGTGTGCTCATGCGCGTGGTCGACCGCGTGGTGGTGCTCGATCACGGCGAGAAGATCTTCGACGGGGCGCCGGCCGCCGCCCAGTCGGACGCCAGGGTCGTCGAGGTGTATCTCGGCGCGGAAGCCGCCTGATGCTCGAGCTCGAGGCCATCGATGCCGGCTACGGGGGCTTCCAGGCGCTGTTCGGCGTGTCGATGCACGTCGACGCCGGCGAGGCCGTGGCCGTGATCGGCTCCAACGGCGCCGGCAAGACCACGCTCTTGCGCGTCATCTCCGGCCTGCTCGCGCCCACCGCAGGCCGCATGACCATGGAGGGCGTGGACCTCATCGCCACCGCCCCGCACAAGGTGATCGAGACCGGCATCGCCCACGTGCCGGAGGGGCGCCGGCTGTTCCCGCGCCTGTCGGTGGAGGACAACCTGCGCATGGGCGCCTACATCCCGGCGGCGCGCGCCAGGTTCGCGGAGCGGCTGGACTACGTCTACGGCCTCTTTCCGCGCCTCAAGGAACGGCGGCATCAGCCGGCCGGCACCATGTCGGGCGGCGAACAGCAGATGTGCGCCATCGCCCGCACGCTGATGAGCGGGCCCAAGCTCGTGCTGCTCGACGAGCCGTCGATGGGGCTGGCTCCGGTGATCGTGGCACAGGTGTTCGACCTCGTGCGCCGCATCCGCTCCGAGGGCTACACCGTGCTGATCGTCGAGCAGAACGTCAGCCAGGTGCTCAAGGTGGTGGACCGCGCGTACCTGCTCGAGGTCGGACGCATCAAGGCCGCGGGCCCTGCCGCCGAGCTCGCCGCCAGCGACGACATCCGCAAGGCATACATGGGACTGTGAGGATGAGTGAAGCGACATATCTCCTTCTCCCCGCTTGCGGGGAGAGGGAATTGGTGGAGTGCCGGGGGCGCACCTAGATGGACTGCCAGCTCGACATCTTCTTCCTGGAGGCGCTGATCAACGGCCTCCTGCTGGCGGGCCTGCTGGCGCTGCTGGCCCTCGGCCTCAACCTGATCTTCGGCGTCATAGACGTGGTGTGGATCTGCTACGCCGAGATCGTCATGGTCGGCATGTACGGCATCAACTACGCCTACAAGGGCGGAGCGCCGTTCTTTATCGCCGCGCTGCTCGGCATCGTCATCAGCGCAATCGCCGGCATCGTGCTGCACTACCTCGTCATCCGGCCGGTGCTGGAGACGCCGCCCATCAACCAGCTGCTCGTCACCGGCGGCGTGCTCTTCTTCCTGCAGGCCGCTGCCACCATGGCATTCGGCATCGAGTTCAAGAACCTCGGCATCCGCCTGGGGTCGCTCGGCGTCGCCGACATGAGCTTCTCGTGGGCGCGCATCCTCACCTTCCTGGTGGCTCTCGGCGGCATGCTGGGGCTGTGGCTCTTCTTGAAGCGCACCTATCTCGGCACCGCCATCCGCGCCATCGCCCAGGATCGGCAGATCATGCCGCTGATGGGGGTGGACAGCCGCCGGCTCTATCTCGTCACCTCCGCCATCGGCGGCGGGCTTGCCGGGCTCGCCGCAACGCTCATGGTGCTGCAGTACGACATCTACCCGCAGATCGGCCTGCAGTTCGGACCGCTGATCTTCATGATCTGCGTGCTGGGGGGCCTCGGCAACATGATCGGCGGCTTCATCGCCGCCTTCATCATCAGCCAGTTCATCGCCGTGGGCTCGAGCTGCTTCCATACCGAATGGGGCTACGCCGTGGCCTTCCTGTTCTTCATGGTGGCGATCTTCATAAGGCCGCAGGGGCTGTTCGGGGGAAGGTCATGATCACCCGGCGCCTGACACCCGCCGCCGTTGCCGGCCTGGCGGCGGTTGCCCTTCTGCCGCTGCTGGTGCGCCTCCTCTTTCCGGAGTCGGAGAAATACTACCTTCACCTCATGGTGCAGATCCTGCTGTGGGCCTTCATCTATACCGGCTGGTCGCTGATGGGCCGGTTCGGGCTCACCTCGCTCGGCCACGGCGCCTTCACCGGCATCGGCGCCTACGCCACCGTTCTGCTGTGGAACTATGCCGGCATCACGCCCTGGATCGGCGTGCCGGTGGCGGTCGCCGCGGCGGCCGTGGTCGGCGTCCTGGTCGGCTATCCGTGCTTCCACCTGCGCATCACCGGGCACTACTTCGCACTGCTGACGCTGGCGCTGACCGAGCTCGTGCGTCTCACCATCATCGGCCTGCGCGACTACACCGGCGGCTCGCTCGGCACCCAGCCCGCCCGCTACGGCGACGGCCTCTCCCTCTATGCCATGCAGTTCGAGACCGACCGCATGCTCGCCTACTACATCGCCTTCGCGCTGTGGCTGTTCGGGCTCTACGTGTGGCTCAGGGTCGATGCCAGCATGGACCGCTACGCCCTCGACGCCGCCAGCCAGGACGAGGATGCCGCCGCCAGCGTCGGCATCAACGTGACGCGCGAGAAGCTCAAGATCACCGCGCTGTCGGCGGCGCTGTGCGCGTTGGGCGGCGCCGTGTTCGGCCAGTACCAGATGTACATCGGCCCGGAGACCATCGCCGGGCTCGGCCTTTCGCTCAACATCGTGTTCGCCGTGATCGCGGGAGGCATGTGGACCCTGCTCGGGCCGACGGTGGGCGCCGTCTTCACCCAGGTGCTGGCCGAAACCCTGCGTGTCGCCATCCAGGGCTCGGCCACGCTCAAGGGCCTGCTCGGCAGCTCGGCTCTGGCGCTCGACCAGATGATCTACGGCCTGCTGCTCGTCCTTTTCATCATCTACATGCCGAAGGGCATCCTCGGCACCGGCAGCGACTGGTGGCGGCGCTGGCGGGGGTAGCCCAGCTGCCGCCCGCGTTGCGCGCGCGCATCGCCGGGCCCGCAACCGGGAGCCTCGCGCTTGGCAGCGGCCCTGCAATCATGCGAGCGTGCCGGGGGGCTGATCTCGGGGCTCTCGGATCGCGCTGCTCAACGGGGGACGTGCCATGGCACGCTTGTCGGCGGACCCGGCAACGGGGCGGGTGCTGGGCATCGCTGCGCTCCTGCTGGCGCAGCTCGTCCTGCTGCCGATGACGTCCGCGGAGGCACGCCGGCTCCCCCCTCGCGATCGTGACGAGGAGACGGCCGCGGTGCCCGCGCGCAAGCCCGACGGCCCGTTGCAGATCATCATCTCCATCGGCAGCCAGCGGCTGTGGGTCTACGACAAGCACGGCCTGCTCGAGACCTCGATCGTCTCCACCGGCACCGGCGGCTTCCCCACGCCGACCGGTGTGTTCGCCGTGATCGACAAGGAGAAGACGCACTACTCCAACATCTACGGCGGCGCATCGATGCCCAACATGCAGCGCCTCACGATGTCGGGTGTGGCCCTGCACTCGGGCGTTACCACCGGTCGGCCTGCCTCGCACGGCTGCATCCGCCTGCCACACGGCTTCTCCATCAAGCTCTTCAACCTCACGCAGCTCGGCGTGCGCGTCATCGTCGCCCCCAACGAGCCCAAGCCCGCGGAGATCGCACATCCGCGCCTGTTCGTCATGAAGCCGCCGCCGGCACCCGAGCCGCTCGATCTCGGCCGCGCCAAGGGCATCGCCGTGGCCAGCGCCAACGCCATGACCGAGGCCATCGGCAATGCGCGGGTCGGCAAGATCACGGCGTGGCGGACCGGGGTGCTGCGCAGCCTGCCCGTGTCGGTGTTTGTCAGCAAGGCCGAGGGCAAGGTGTTCGTGCGCCACGGCTTCCGCCAGATCCTGGAGGCACCCGCCACCATCCGCGATCCCGGGCGGCTGCTGGGCACGCACGTCTACCAGGCGGCGGAGCGCCTGGACGATGCTGGCACCATGCGCTGGTTCTCGGTGACGGTGCCGGCTACCGAGCAGGGCATCGCGAGGTCGCGCAAGGTGTCCCGCGCCTCCAGCAGCGAGGCGGAGCCGCTGGTGGCCGCGGGCCCGCCCTCCACCGCGGCCGAGGCGCTCGACCGCATCGAGCTGCCGCAAGAGGCGATCGACCGCATCAGCGAGATGCTCACGCCCGGCGCCTCGCTGATCGTCTCCGACTACGGCAACAACCGCGAGATGCGCGAGACCGGCACCGACTTCATCGTGCTCACGCGATAGATGCGCGAGCGGCCGGCCGCGAGTCTCAGTCTTCGGTGCGCCAGGCTCCCAACAGGAAGACCTTGCGGCTCGGGCGGTTGGGCCCCGCGAGCGCGTGCACGTCCTCGAGATCGACGCCGTGCCGCCGCATCAGCCACGCAAACGCCGCTCTCGCCGCGATGCCCGTGGCGATGAACGAGCCGAAATAGATGACCGCTACGACCGATGCCCACACCGGATCGGTCGGGGCATGGGGAGGCAGCATGGGTTCCATTTGGCCTCGGGCCAGTCTCGTGCCGGCTCGTGCGGAACCTGATGCACAGGCCCCCTTTCGCCAAGCCGGCGCCGCTCCCGAGCATAGCACGCCTGTCGTGCCCCGGAAGAAGCGGCGCAAGCCCCCGCCCTGGCGTCCATGCGGCTGCGATCAGCTCCGGCCGATGGCGCGGTGCCGGGCCCAGTCGTCGGCGGAGAGCACGATGACGCGGCCGTTGGCATAGTCGTGGTAGCCTTGGCGCGCATATTTCTGTTGGGCGATGCGCTCGGCCGCGTCGCGGTAGTCCTCGAAGGCCGAAAGATCCCGGTCCGGCGAGTAGGCTGCCGACGTGCCGAGGGCGATCAGCTGCTCGCGCGGAACGTCGACGCGCACCAGGCAGTCGCGCTCCCGATCGGCCATCAGGAACGAGACGCCGGCGATGTCGGTCATGGCAAGATGGGTCGTCGGTGTGAGCGGCATGTCTACCCCCTACTGCAAGCTCATCCGGCGCCGAGCCTAAAGGGGGCACAGGCCGCTGTTGAAGCGGACGGCGGGCCGCCGGCGATCGTCTCTGTGGATAACGTTAGCGATGCAACACGTGGCTATCGGATGCCCGCCATGGGAGCGGAAGGCGGCGGCTGGCCCAGGCTCTCAGCCGCGGACCCGCTGGGCGCCTACGTCAGCCTTCAGGGCCTGCAGGACCCGCTCCGGCGTCATGGGCATGCGGGTGAGGCGCACGCCGGTGGCGCGCGCGATGGCGTTGGCGACGGCGGCGGCGGGCGGCACGATCGGCACCTCGCCGACGCCGCGCACGCCGTAGGGTACGCCCGGCACCGGCGTCTCGACGATCACGCAGTCGATCCTGGGCACATCGAGCGCGGTGGGCATGCGGTAGTCGAGCAGGCTGGCGTTGCGCAGGCGCCCGTCGGGGCCGTAGTCGAAGCCCTCCGTCAGCGCCCAGCCGAGCCCCTGCACCACGCTGCCTTCGATCTGGCCCTCGACCGCAGCCGGATTGAGGGCGAGCCCCACGTCCTGGAAGGCGGTGTAGCGCAGCACCGTGACGAGGCCCGTGTCGGTGTCGACCTCCACGTCGGCCACGTGCGCGCCGATCTCGACGCCGAGCGGCAGCTTGGTCGACACCCCGCGACCGACGACGGCGCCGTCGGTGAGCGTCGCCTGCATGAGCTCTGGCAGGCTGATGGCGGCCCCGCCCGGCTGGCGCGCGCGGAAGGCGCCACGGGCGTAATCGAGGTCGGCGGGCGTGCACTGCAGCTTCTCGGCCGCCCGCCGCCCGAGCTGCTCCAGCGCATCACGGCAGGCCTCGACCAGGGCCGCCGTGGTGGTGCGCGCCACCCGGCTGCCGGCGGCGCCGTCGCTGTAGCCCACCGACTTGGAGTCGCCGGTGTGGATGTGCACGTCCCCGAGCGGCAGGCCGAACTCCTCGGCCACCACCTGCGCCATGGTGGTGCGCGTGCCGGAAATGTCGACCGGGCCCATGGTGACCATCGGCCGCCCGTCGCCGGCTATCGTGACGTGGGCGGCCGATGTCATCGACGTGCCGCGCCAGTAGCCGATGGCGAGGCCGCGGCCCCGGGGATGGCGGCCCTCACGCAGCGGCTCGGTCCAGCAGGGGTGCTGTGCCACCGCATCGAGGATGGCGGTGAGGCCGATGGCGGGAAACGGCGTGCCGATCGGCATGGTGCTGCCCGTCACGCAGGCATTGCGCTTGCGGAACTCGAGCGGGTCCAGCTCCAGGCGCTGGCACAGCATGTCCATGGCCTGCTCCATGGCGAAGGCCGCCTGGATGCCGCCGGGGCCGCGATAGGCCTCCGTGCGCGGCTTGTTGGTGGTGATGTCGAAGCCCTGCAGGTCGAGATTGGGGCACTGGTAGAGCGCGGCCGAGGCCTGCATGATGAGGGAGGGGCTCATGCCGGGCAGGCCGCCGGCGTCCATGCGCCAGGTACCCTCGATGGCAACGAGGCGGCCGTCCCCGTCGGCGCCGACGGCGACGTCGATGCGGGCGGCGGCGGCCGGCCCGCTGCCGCCCTGCAGCACCTCCTCGCGGGTCAGGACCAGCTTCACGGGCCGCCGGCACTTCTGTGCGAGCCGCACCGCCACGGCCTCGCCGTGGATGGCGATCTTGCCGCCGAAGCCGCCGCCGACCTCGAGCGGCACCACCTTGAGCTGCGACTGCGGCAGCCCCAGCATGCGCGAGATCATCAGCTCGGCGGTGAACTGGCCCTGCGTGGAGGCCCACACCGTGGCGAAGCCGTTGGCATCAACCTGCGCCACGGTCGCCTGCGGCTCGAGGTAGCCCTGGTGGGCGGTGTCGACCTCGACGCCGATGCGGGCCGTGGCGGCCGCCTGCTCCAGGGCGCGTGCCGCATCGCCGCGCGCGATCACGGTGCGCGAGCCGACGTTGCTCGGCGCGCGCGGGCGCGGCTCGATGCCCTTGGTGACGACGTGCTCGTGCAGGACGGGCGCGCCGGGTGCGGTGGCGGCGGCGATGTCGAGCACGGCGGGCAGCGGCTCGTAGTCGACGTCGATCAGCGCCAGCGCCGCCTCGGCCGTGTGGAGGTCGACGGCCGCCACCGCCGCCACCGGCTGGCCCACCCACAGCACCTTGGCCCGCGCCATGTTGATCTGCGCCACCATCCACATGTCGTAGCCGGTCTCGCCCATGGGGATGGAGGCGCCGACGGGCAGCTCGGGGAAGTCGGCGGCCGTCACCACCGCCAGCACGCCCTTCAGCGCGGCGGCGCGGCCCGTATCGATGTGCAGGATGCGCGCGTGGGCGTGCGGGCTGCGCTTGAGCTTGGCGTACACCATGCCCGGCAGGTCGAGGTCGGCCGGATAGACGGCCTCGCCCGTCACGCGCTCGCGGGCGTCGACCCGGGGCAGCCGCTTGCCGACCACCGCGAGCTCGGCGCGTGGGCCGGCCTGAACTCGAACGCGATCCCGGCTCGATGGCATCCTCAGCGCCCCCGCATCGCTGTGGCCGCGGCGGCGATGGCCTCCACGATCTTGCCGTAGCCGGTGCACCGGCACAGGTTGCCGGCGATGGCGTGGCGGATGTCATCCTCGCTCGGGGCGGGATTGCGGTCGAGCAGGGCCTTGGCGGAGAGCACGATGCCGGGCGTGCAGAAGCCGCATTGCGTGCCGCCGTGCTCCACCAGCGCCTGCTGGACGGGGTGCAGCGCCGCCCCGTTCGCCAAGCCCTCGATGGTGACGATGGAATGCCCCGGCGCCTCCAGCGCCAGCATCAGGCAGGCGCACATGGGCTCGCCGTCGACCAGCACGGTGCAGGTGCCGCAGTTGCCGTTGCTGCAGCCCTCCTTGGTGCCGGTGAGACGCAAGCGCTCGCGCAACAGCTCGAGCAGCGTGTCGCGCGTGTCGGCGAGCACGCTGCGCTCCTCCCCGTTCACGGTGCAGGTGACGAGCGTCTTCACGGCTTGGCAACTCCGATGCCGAGCGCTCGGCTGCAGTCGGCCAGCGCACGCTCGGTGAGCACTGCGACGAGGGAGCGGCGGTAGTCGGCCGAGCCGCGCGTGTCGGAGATGGGACGGGCGTTGCCGGCAGCGAGTCGGCCGGCTTCCGCGAACAGGGCCGGCGACGGCATCTCCCCGACGAGCCGCGCCTCGGCGGCGGGGGCACGGATGGGCGTCGGCGCCACCGAGGCCAGCACCACGCGGGCGGCGGCGACGGCGCCGCCGTCGCCGAGCTCGATCCACACGCCGGCGCCGGCAACCGCAATGTCCATCTCGCGCCGCGGGGTGAATCGCAGGTAGCAGGCCGCGGAGCGCGGCGGCGGCGGCGGCAGCAGGATGGCGGCGAGGATTTCGCCGGCGGCGAGGACCGTGCGGCCCGGCCCCTCGAACAGAGCCTCGAGGTCGGACTCGCGGCGCCCGGCAGGCCCGGCAATGGCGACGCGTGCGCGGTGACAGACGAGGGCCGGGATGGCATCCCCCGACGGGGCGGCGTTGCAGATGTTGCCGCCGAGGCTCGCACGGTTCTGGATCTGCAGGCTGCCGATCAGCCGCGCCGAGCTCGCCACCGCAGGGTAGCGCAGAGCGACGAGCGCATGCCGGGCCACGGCGGTCGCGCTCGCCGCCGCGCCGATGGCGACGCCGCCGTCGGGGAGCGAGGTGACGGCGGTCAGCTCGGGCACACCCTTGAGGTCGACGATGCGGGCCGCCCGGCGGCGGCCCTCGCGCAGCTGCGGGATCAGGTCGGTGCCGCCGGCGAGAGCACGCGCCTCGCCGCCCTGCATGGCCGCCACCGCCTCGCCCAATGTCCGGGGCCGCTCATAGGCGAATTCCTGCAACGCCGGGCTCCGCTCACGATCTCGTCCTGCGACGCACATAGACCGCCGCCGGGCCTTTCGCAATTCCGATCGCGGCAAGCCGCTGTCCGAGAAGGCAACCGGACGTGGCGGATCATAGCCGCAGGCTCGGGGGAGGGCGGGTCACCCCCGTCCCGGGCCGATCAGCTCGATGTTGAGGCGCACGCAATCGCCGGGGTAGGTGATCTCGCCCACGTAGATCACCGTGCCGGTGTCGTCGGTGACGACGCAGCGCGCCTCCGCGGTCGGGGCGTTGAGGGCGATGCCGAGATGGCGCGCCGTCTCCATGTCGGCAGCGCCGATGGCGAGCGTCTGGTGGGCGCGGGAGATCTCCAGGTCCTCCATCTCCGACAGCACGGCGAGCGCCACGCGCGAGGCGAACAGCTTGGGCGCCCGCGTGTGGATGTGCTTCGCCACGTGGACCCGGGCGAAAGCATAAATGCGCCCCTCCCGCTTCTGCACGCTGCGGATGTGGACGTAGGCGGGCGCAGGGATGCCGTCGCCGGGCTCGATCCGGGGCGGAGCGTCGCTGCCGCCCGCCAGCACGTGGGGGACGTTGTCGCGGATCGGCGCGATCAGGCTCTCCCAGTCGGTGGCGAGCTGGATCCAGCGGTCGTTCTCGGGCGCCTTGGTGACGAACGTGCCGCGGCCCTGGAAGGACTGCACCAGGCCCTCGCCGTGCAACAGGTCGATGGCTTGGCGCACGGTGACGCGGGCAACGCCGAACTCGCGCTCCAGCTCCTCCAGCGTGGCGATCCTGTCGCCCACCGACCAATGGCCGTCGCGGATGCGGCGGCGCAGCACGGTGGCCACCTGCAGGTAGCGCGGCACCCGGCTGTCGGCGTCGCCGCGGGCAATCGAAGTGCGGGCACGATTGGCCATGCTGTGGTCCCGTCTGCAAGCCTCCGGGTTCCCTGCCGGATCGCTGCATCCGGGTCAAGCAGGTTGGCTGCGGTGCAGCCAGGTCCTTGCCGAGCTGTCCAACCGGTCGGCGGCTCGCGCAGGCAGGCCTTCGGCGTTCTGCAGCCGCGACTGGTGCATACCTGCGGTCGACTGCGACCCCGCGCGCGCAGCAACGACCCGTCAACGTATGGGGCCAGATCGCATGAAGATAGAATTGGTCCAATTCAGGTTGACTGCGAAGCTCTGCACGTTGATGAAATACTGGCCGGGTCTATTCTTGCGTGCGCCGACCCGCAAATACGGATCTTCATGGGGTTGATATGGATAGGGGTCATTCACGGTCAAAACCGCACGCGGCCCTCTTCCTTCCACCCCAACGATCACCGCAACATGCTCCGACATACCGGGTGGATATTTAAAACCCGAGCCGGGTGCGCTGCCAGGGGAAATCCCTGCGATAATTGGATGACCATTGTCAATGTTATCGTAGATGAATCCATCCACAAACAGGTCGTAATTGGTGGTCGGCTGAAAATAATGCGTGATATTCGTTGATCTGACTTGAGTGGTCAGCCTGCCCGAAACGCGGGCAGCC
>DASRDL010000057.1:0-11783 GCA_035652635.1 Hyphomicrobiaceae bacterium
TTCCTGCCCACCCGCGCCGCCCTCGACCTCGCCGGCTTCGAGGACGACGACATCTTCGCGCACTGAGGGGTGCCCGTATCAGCCGCCAGAGCGCATTCCGACCTGACGAACCGGTCGCGCCCGCAACGCGCTGTCATCCCGTACCTCGGGCGTCAGCCCGAGAGCCGGGACCCAGGTCCAAGATTGCGCACCAGCCTCCATTTGCCCTGGGTCCCGGATATTTCGCTGACGCGAAATTCCGGGATGACAGTGAACGCTTGCTGATCGGAAAGGCCGCTATCCGATCTCGCGCTTGGCCTCGGCGAGGACAGGGGCGAGGTCGCTTGCCGGCGCGGCTGGTGCCTGCGCGCCCGAGGTTGCCTGCATCTCCGGCGCGATCTGGATGTGCCGCCGGATGCCGGCGACCACGGCTGCCGCCACGACCAGGGCCACGGCGGCCGACACGCCCATGTCGGGATGCAGCATCACCACGAACGACATGGCCGCCAGCACGCAGCGCAAGGCGATGTCGATGGCGCGGTTGCGGTGCGAACGGCCGAACATGGCGAAGGTGATGCCCACGGTGCCCACCAGCACCAGGGTCGAGTCGGCGACCTGCAGCCAGCCCGGGTTCACCACCATGTTGAAGCGGGTGAAGATGGCAAACGTCATGAGCGTGATCGGCGCGCAGATCTTGAGCGCCTCGTACATGGTCCGGAGGAACGAGGCGTTGGCGATGCGCGCCGAGACGGCGGCGGTGAGCGAGGTCGGCGGCGAGAGCTCGCCCCACACCGACAGGAGGAACACGAAGAAGTAGGCGACCCAAGGGTCGATGCCCAGCTGCTTCAGCGGCGGCACGATGACCACGGCGCCGATGATGTAGGTGGCGGTCGGCGGCAGGCCGGCGCCGGCGAGCCAGCCGAACACCCACGCCATCAGAATCATGGCCACGATGTTCCAGGCGCCGAGGTCGATCAGGATCGCCCCCATCCGGTTGATGAAGCCGGTGACGGTGAAGAGGCCGATCATGATGCCGAGGGTGGCGAGCAGCAGCGTCAGATAGGAGGTCATCTCGGCGTGCGTCTCGACGGCCCGCCTGAGGCTGCCGGGCAGGCTCTCCTCGCGCGCAGCCGGGTCCTTCGCCGCGTACCTGAAATAGAGGTGGGCCGCGAGCAGCAGGACCAGCATGAACAGGGCGGTATAGAGCGCGGCCAGCAGCTCGCCCTTGCCGACATAGCCCATGAGATAGAGCAGGAAGAGCACGGAGGAGAAGAAGATGGCGGTCTTGACCTTCTCGTAGGCCGGGACCTGCGGCCGGTCGATGGCGTCGCGCGGCAGCAGGCGCACGCACAGGAGATACACGGCGATGCCGATCGAGACGTAGTAGACGATGGCGAGGGCAAAGCCGCGCACCACCACGTCCCAATAGGGCACGCCGAGCGACTCCGACATCAGGAAGGCGCCGACGCCCATCATCGGCGGCATGATCAGGCCACCCATGGAAGCGGACGTCTCCACCGCGGCGGCGAAGGTGCCCGGCACGCCGTAGCGCATCATCAGCGGGATGGTGATGGTGCCGACCACGGCGGCATTGGCCGAGCCGCTGCCGCTGATCATGCCGATGGCGCTCGATCCCACCACCGCGGTCTGCGGGATCAGCTGGCGCGAGCGGCCGGCGATCGTGCGCACCACGTTGATCATCGCCCGCTGCGCGTCGAAGCCGTTGGCGACGCCGGCCAGCAGCAGGAAGGCAGCGATCAGGGTCAGGGCGAGCTGGCCGTAGATGCCGTAGATGCCGGTGGAGAACTCCACCGTGCTCGAGGTGACGATGCGGTGGAACGTGGTGCCGGGGTGCCAGAAGAAATCGATCGGGCTCAGGTAGCCCCACAGCGTGTAGAGGACCATGAACACGTTGGTCCAGAACAGGACGGGGTGGGCGAGCCGCGACAGCTCCATCACCAGCAGGAAGACGAGCAGGCCGACGACGTAGTCGCCCTGCGTGAATGAGCCCTGCGAGTAGATGGCGATGCGCTCGTACTCGTAGTGGAAATAGACGAAGGCAACGGCGCAAATGCCCAGATAGAGCGCCACGACGAGATGATTGGCGAGCGGCGGCAGCCATTTGTAGAGGTAGTCCTGCTGGTACATGAAGAGCATCTGCAGGGCGAGCGCGATCGACATCACGCGCGCGACGAGCTCGAGCCCGCCGCCGAGCCCCGTGTAGAAGAACCAGACCAGCCAGACGAACTGGAACGTCGCCAGGACGAAGGTCAGATTGCCGAGCGTGACATGCTTCCTGAGCGCCGCGGCCACCATGCTCGCTCCCAGCCCCTCGGCGCCTACCCGTCCGTTGCCGACCTACGGCAAGAGCACCGGGGCGGGCCGCCGCAGCGCCGTGCAGACTGCCCGCCCGCTCGCTGGCGATCCGGCGATCAGGTGCCGCCGCCGGCGACTTTCCACTTGTCCTTCCAGGCCTTGTGCTCCTTGAGGAACTTGGCGAGGCCCGCGTGCACGGGGATCTGCGGATTGGCGTCGATGCCCTGCACCTGCATGCCGACGAAATCCTTGGCCATCGGCGTGAAGCCGGCATCGAGCTTCACCAGCTCGTCCCTCTTCTCGTAGAACGACTTGACCATCTTGTAGACGGTGTCCTCCGACATGTCGGTGCGCGCGTTGTAGCCGAACAGGATCGGCACGCCCTGCAGCACCGCCGGCCCCACGCTCTTGCTGAAGGCGCCTTTCGCCTCGACCTCGGCCACCGCCAGCCCCGCCGCCTTGAGCCTGGCGACCTCGTCCGGACACGGGTTGATCACCCGGATGTCCATGCGCACCTCGGTCTCCTTCCAGTAAGGCGCCAGCGAGCGGCCGGCCGTGGTGTAGATCGCCGAGCCCGCGATCGTGCCCTGCTCGAGGGCGTCGGCGTTGGCCTTGTTGTCGATCTGCACGTGCTTGAACTCGTAGCCCAGCGTCTTGAAGATGCGCTGCCAGTTGAGCCAGTTCTGGAAGCCGGCCTGCGTGAAGTACACGGGCTTGCCGCTGAAGTCCTTCCAGCACTTGAACTTGTCGCCCTCCTTGGCCGACGTGGCCATCATCGACTCCATCGGATAGGCGTACCAGGTGTGCACCAGCTCCGGCTTGGAGGGCTGATAGTCCTTGAACGGACCGACACGCTCCTGGAACTGGGTCATGCCGATGTCCGCCGTGTAGGCGATCTCGCCCTCGCCGTTCATCACGGCCTTCATGGCGACCGTGGGCGACTGGTAGGGCTGCACGGTGACGGTGTACTCGCCGCCGAGGGCCTGCTCGGCGATCTTCGCCATCGCCGCGGCGATGGTGTAACCGTAGGAGCCCACCTGCGATGTCGTCCATCTGAGCGACTTGCGCTGCTGCGCCTCCGCCGGCGGCACGGCGGCGGCAGCGACCAGGGCGGCCAGCGCCGGCCCGGCGACGAGGTAGCCGATCCTCTTGGCGGTCATTCTTTCCTCCCTTGGTCGTTTTCGGGTCGTTGGCAAGAGCCGGGGCACGAAAGGCCGCGAGCCCCGCAATTGCATTGAGCCTGCACACCGGGCTCGTCCTGTCAACGCAGGCAGCCTACGCACGATGCCCCGGCCGCTGCACCCGGCTCGCGCCGATTGGCCCAGGGCGAGGGCCCTTTCGCGGCGAGGATACCTCAAGCTAGAATTGCCGTCACAGCAGCGTCACCGGCAGCCCATGGCTCCCTCCCCTCCCGCCGCCTTCGGCCGCATCAAGGCCCATCCGCCCTATGCGTCGCCGGGGCAGGTCATCGGCCTGCTCGGCGGCTCGTTCAACCCCCCGCACGCCGCCCATGTCTTGATCAGCGAGACCGCGCTCAAGCGGCTGGGGCTGGACAAGGTCTGGTGGATCGTGTCGCCCGGAAACCCGCTCAAGCGGCGGGCGGAGATCGCGCCGCTGGCCGAGCGCATCGTCCAGTGCCGGGCGATGGCCAAGAACCCGCACATCATCGTCACCGACTTCGAGGCCGACCTGAAGACGCCCTACACGGCCTCCACCCTGGCGTTCCTGAAGGCACGCAACCCGCTCGTGCGCTATGTGTGGATCATGGGGGCGGACAACCTCGCCACCTTCCACCGCTGGCACCATTGGCGCGAGATCTTCACCACGGTGCCGATCGCGGTGATCGACCGGCCGGGGTGGCGCCTGAAGGCGCTGGCGTCCAAGGCGGCCCGCGCCTTCGCCTCGGCGCGGCTGCCGGAGAGCGACGCGGCGGGCCTGGCGAGCCACCCGCCGCCGGCCTGGACCTTCCTCACCGGCCCGCTGTCGCAGGTATCCTCCACGGCGCTGCGCAAGGCGCGGCGGCGCCCGGAGGGGGTGGCCAAGAAAGCGCAGGCCGCGGCCGACCTGCCCTGGCGCAGGCCGGATCCCGAGCCCGCAAGCGCCCTTCCGGCGGCCGACGACAAATAAGGTGTGACCGCCCTTGAAAGGAATAGGGGCGAAGGGCTATGTTTTTGTAGGCGAATCTCCGCAAAGTGAGGTTTCGCCAACGGCGCGCTGCCGGCGCGCCAGATCGGTTTGGATGACGAAAGGACAGCCAGCACAATATGCCGACCGCACTTGAGGGTGCCCGCAAGAGCACGCCTCCGGCCGAGTTCGTGTCCACACACGACTCGGAAGCCCTCCTCCCCCGCATCATGGCTTGGCTCGACGACGCCAAGGCCGAGAACGTGGTGACGATCGACATCAGGGGGAAATCTTCCATCGGCGACTACATGGTGATCGCCTCGGGCCGCTCGGACCGGCACGTGGGCGCCATCGCCGAGCAGGTCCAGCGCAAGCTCAAGGAGGCCGGCAAGGGGCGCGTGCGCATCGAGGGCCAGCAACAGTGCGATTGGGTGCTGCTCGACGCCGGCGACATCATCGTGCACGTCTTCCGGCCCGAGGTGCGCGAGTTCTACAACCTCGAGAAGATGTGGTCGGCCGAGCGCCCGAGCGATCCGACCACGCATTAGCGCGGGGTTCCGGCATCGGCCGGCACGAACGGTCACCCGTCGGGCGCGAGCACCGACCGGCGGAGGGTTGCTCATGCGCCTCGTCATTGCCGCCGTCGGCAGGCTGAAGGAGGGCCCCGAGCGCGAGCTGCTCGCCCGCTATCGCGACCGCTTCGACGGGCTCGGCAAGCGCCTCGGCCTCGGCCCGGCGGCCTGGCACGAGGTGAGCGAGAGCCGCGCGGCGGCAGCGTCGCGGCGTGCCGAGGAGGAGGGGGCGGCGCTGCTCAGGATCGCGCGCGACGCCGACATCATCCTCGCTCTCGACGAGCGCGGCAAGGCGCTCGGGAGCGCGGCGCTGGCCCGCCTGCTCGGCCGGCTGCGCGATGAAGGCACCGGTAAGCTGGCCATTCTCATCGGCGGCCCCGACGGCCTGTCGCCGGCTGTGCGCGAGGCGGCGCGCATGGTGCTGGCGCTGGGGCCATTGACGCTGCCGCACGGGCTTGCCCGCATCGTGCTGGCCGAGCAGCTCTACCGCGCCGCCACCATCCTCGCCGGCCACCCCTATCACCGCGACTGAGGCCCGCGAGCAAGCGTCGCTTGGTCGCCTTGAAGCGCGGCCGCGTGCCTGCTAAGCGCACCTCTTCGCCATAGTCAGCCGAGTCGAGCCACGCGAGGGGAAGCCCGGCCAACGGAGAAATGCGCCTGCCCGAACGGCAGCGCGCTCTGGAAGGTGGAGGCCCATGCCGGTTGCCATGGCGCTCACGGGCGTTGCCGTCCTGCTGGCGACGGGCATTCTCGGCATCGCCGTTCACAGGACCCGCTTCGGCAGTGCGCTCGTCTATGGCCTCTGTCTTCTCGTCTGCGCCGGCATTCTCGCCGATGCCGTGAGCGTGCTGCTGGCCGCGGGTCCGCCGCCGAGCCTCCGCCTGCCCATCGGCCTGCCCTGGATGGGCGCGCGCTTCCGCATCGACGCGCTCTCCGCGTTCTTCCTGGCCGTCATCAACCTCGGCGGCGCCGCCGCCAGCCTCTATGCCGTCGGCTACGGCCGGCACGAGGAGGCACCGGGCCGCGTGCTGCCGCTCTACCCGGCCTTCCTGGGCGCCATGAGCCTGGTGGTGATGGCCGACGACGCCTTCACCTTCCTGGTGTCCTGGGAGTTCATGTCGCTGTCGTCCTGGGCGCTGGTGATGGCGCACCATCAGGACGCCGACAACCGCGGCGCCGGCTACATCTACATCCTCATGGCGAGCTTCGGCACGCTCACCCTGCTGCTCGCCTTCGGCCTGCTGGCGGGCAGCAGCGGCCTCTATCTCTTCGCCGACATGCGCGGCGCGCCCGCGGCGCTGCCGGGCCTCGTGCTGGTGCTCGCCCTCATCGGCGCCGGCTCCAAGGCGGGCCTGGTGCCGCTGCACGTCTGGCTGCCGCTCGCCCACCCGGCGGCGCCGAGCCACGTGTCGGCGCTCATGAGCGGGGTGATGACCAAGGTCGCGGTCTACGGCTTCGTGCGCATCGTCTTCGACCTGATGGGTACGTTCGACTGGTGGTGGAGCATCGTCGTGCTCAGCGTCGGCAGCGTCACGGCCGTGCTCGGCGTGCTCGGCGCCATCATGCAGCGCGACGCCAAGCGGCTGCTCGCCTATAGCACCATCGAGAACGTCGGCATCGTCTTCATCGGCCTCGGCCTGGCGCTGGCGTTCAAGGCCAACGGCCTCATCGCGGCCGCGGCGCTGGCCTTCACCGCGGCGCTGCTGCACGTCTTCAACCACTCGCTCTTCAAGAGCCTCCTGTTCTTCGGCTCCGGCGTCGTCCTCAACGCGACCGGCGAGCGCGACATCGAGAAGCTCGGCGGCCTGATCCGCACCATGCCGCAGACGGCCTTCTTGATGTTGGGAGGCTGCCTTGCCATCTCCGCCCTGCCGCCGCTCAACGGCTTCGTCTCGGAGTGGCTGGTGTTCCAGGCCGTGTTGCTGAGTCCCGATCTGCCGCAGTGGATGCTGAAGCTGCTGGTGCCGGCCGTCGGAGCCATGCTGGCGCTGGGAGCGGCCCTGTCCGGCGCCTGCTTCGTGCGCCTCTACGGCATCGCCTTCCTGGGGCGGCCGCGCTCGCCGGCGGCCGGCGGCGCGGTCGAGGCCGACGCCTTCTCGCGCGCGGCCATGGGGCTCGTGCTGCTGCTCTGCCTGCTGGCGGGGATCCTGCTGGGCTACCTGATCGATGCGCTGGCGCCGGTGACGCAGCCGCTGCTCGGCGGGGCCATGCCGCAGCAGTCGAGCCTCGCCTGGCTGTCGATCATGCCCGCCGCCGACAGCGGCAACAGCTACAATGGCCTGTTGTTCTTCGTATTCATCGCCGTCTCGACGCTCGTCACCATCGAGATCATCCACCGCTTCGCCTCGCACGCCGTGCGCCGCGGCCCGGCCTGGGACTGCGGCTTCCCCGATCCGGCGCCTGCCACTCAGTACACGGCCGACAGCTTCGCCCAGCCGCTGCGGCGCGTGTTCGCGCCCGTTTTCCAGGCGCGGGAGACGGTGGCCATGCCGCGGCCCGGCGACGCCACCCCGGCGCGCCTCACGGTTTTGCTCCGCGACGTCGTCTGGGATAGCATTTACGCCCCGATCAGCGGCTGGGTGTTCCTGGCCGCGGACAGCCTCAACCACCTGCAATTCCTGACGATCCGCAAATACCTCAGTCTGGTGTTCGTCGCCCTGGTCAGCCTTTTGCTGGTGTTGTCGGCATGGAACTGATCGGCAATGCGGCCGTGCGCGGCGTGGCAGCGCTGCTCGCAACGCGGGCGACGGAGCGCGTGCCGGGGGAGGGAGGCGCAGCGTGACGCTGCTCATTGCATTGTCGAGCGTGCCGGCGCTGCTCGGCGTGCCGGCACTCGTGCTCGTGAGCGGAGGATGGCCGGGCGCCACGCGCGTCGTCTATTCGGCATGCTTCGCCGTCTGCCTCGTCGTCTTCGCGGTCGCCGTGGCGTTGCTCGTCGGCGCCGCCGGCTCGCCATCGGCGCTGCACCTGCCCGTCGGCCTGCCGTGGATCGGCGCGCACTTCCGCATCGACGCGCTGTCGGCCTTCTTCCTCGCCGTCGTCAACCTCGGCGCCGCGACCGCCAGCCTGTTCGCCCTGGGCTACGGCCGGCATGAGCACGCCCCCGGCCGCGTTCTGCCCTTCTATCCGGCGTTTCTCGCCGCCATGAACCTCGTGATGCTGGCAGACGATGCCTTCACCTTCCTGGTCGCCTGGGAGTTCATGTCGCTCACCTCCTGGGCGATGGTGGTGGCGCATCATCACGACCCGGACAACCGGCGCGCGGGCCACATCTACATCGTCATGGCGAGCTTCGGCACGCTGGCGCTGCTGCTGGCCTTCGGCCTGCTGGCCGGCAGCGGCGGCGGATACGCATTCGACGACATGCGCAAGGCCGCGAGCCCGCTGTCGGGCCTCGTCCTCGTCCTCGTCCTCATGGGCGCCGGCTCCAAGGCGGGCCTGGTGCCGCTGCACGTCTGGCTGCCGCTCGCCCACCCGGCGGCGCCGAGCCACGTGTCGGCGCTGATGAGCGGGGTGATGACCAAGGTTGCCGTCTACGGCTTCGTGCGCATCGTCTTCGACCTCAATGGCGATCCGGCGTGGTGGTGGAGCATCGTGGTGATCCCGCTCGCCGGCATCACCTGCGCGCTGGGCGTGCTCAGCGCCCTCATGCAGCACGACCTGAAACGGCTGCTGGCCTACCACACGGTCGAGAACATCGGCATCATCTTCATCGGCCTCGGCCTTGCGCTCGCGTTCGCCGCCCACGGCATGCACGGGCCGGCGGCGCTGGCGATGACGGCGGCGCTCTTCCACGTCTTCAACCACAGCCTGTTCAAGAGCCTGCTGTTCTTCGGCGCCGGAGCCGTGCTCAACGCCACGGGCGAGCGCGACATGGAGCACCTGGGCGGGCTCATCCAGCGCATGCCGCTCACCGCCTTCGTGTTCCTGACCGGCTGCATCGCCATCTCGGCGCTGCCGCCCCTCAACGGCTTCGTGTCGGAATGGCTGACGTTCCAGGCCATCCTGCTCACGCCGGAGGTGCCGTCGTGGGGCATCAAGCTGATCGTGCCGGCGGTCGGTGCCATGCTCGCCCTCTCGGCCGCGCTCGCCGCCGCCTGCTTCGTCAAGGCATTCGGCGTCACCTTCCTTGGTCGCCCGCGCACGCCGGCGGCCGAGCGCGCGCAGGAGACCGACCGCGCCTCGCTGGTCGCCATGTTCCTGTTCGCCGCCCTGTGCCTGCTCGCCGGCATCCTGCCGGGCTTCGTCATCGACGCCCTCGCCCCGGTGGTGCAGGCCCTGGTCGGCGGCCGCATGCCGGCGCAGAGCAGCATCGGCTGGCTGTCGATCGTGCCGATCACCGAGAGCCGCAGCTCCTACAACGGCCTCCTGGTGTTCGCCTTCATCACCGCCTCGACGCTGGTCGCCGTCGAGGCCATCCATCGCCTGGCCTCGCGCAGCCTGCGGCGCGGACCCGCCTGGGACTGCGGCTTCCCCGACCCGCGCCCGGCCACGCAGTACACCGCCGACAGTTTCGCCCAGCCGATCCGGCGCGTATTCGGCGCCACCGTCTTCCACGCCCGCGAGGCCGTCGACATGCCGGCGCCGGGAGAGCCGCGGCCGGCGCGGCTCACCGTCACGTTGCGCGATCGGGTGTGGGACTCGTTCTATGCTCCGATCTCCGGCGGCATCGGCGTCGCGACCGAAAAGCTCGACCTCGTGCAGCTCCTGACCATCCGCCAGTACCTGAGCGTGGTCTTCGTGTCGCTGGTGGGGCTGCTGTTCCTCCTCATGCTGGTGATGCTGGTATGGACGTGATCCACGATCTCCTGGTGCAGGGGGCGCAGATGCTCCTCGTGCTGCTGCTCGCCCCTCTGTTGCTCGGCTTCACGCGCAAGGTGAAGGCGCGCATCCTGCGCCGCCGCGGGCCGCCCATCATCCAGCCCTACCGCGACCTGTTGCGGCTGATCCGCAAGGAGGCGGTGCTGGCCGAGAACGCCTCCTGGCTGTTCCGCAGCGGGCCCTACATGATCTTCGCCGCCACCTGGGTGGCGGCGGCCCTGGTGCCCACCTTCGCCACCGGGCTCTCCTTCAGCTGGACCGCCGACCTCATCGCCATCACGGCGCTGCTCGGCTCGGCCCGCTTCTTCCTGGCGCTCGTCGGCATGGACGTGGGCACGAGCTTCGGCGGCATCGGCTCGAGCCGCGAGATGATGTTCGCCTCGCTGGCCGAGCCGGCGATGATCATGATCGTCTTCACGGTGGCGCTGGTGGCCGGCTCCACCCAGCTGTCGGTGGTCGCCAACCACATGCTGACCAACGCCAGCCTGCGGGTCTCGCTGGGGCTGGCGCTGGTCGCCCTCGTCATCGTCGCCATCGCCGAGAACGCGCGCATTCCCGTCGACAACCCGGCAACGCACCTGGAGCTGACGATGGTGCACGAGGCGATGGTGCTCGAGTACTCGGGCCGCCACCTGGCCGTGATCGAGCTCGCCGCGGCGCTGAAGCTGCTGCTCTACGTGTCGCTGATCGCCTGCATCTTCGCGCCCTGGGGGCTGGCGCCCGCCCGCAGCAGCCTCGGCGGGTACGCCATCGGCGTGGGAACCTACGTCGCCAAGCTCGCCGTCGGCGGCTTCCTGCTCGTGATGTTCGAGACCTCCATCGCCAAGATGCGCGTGTTCCGCGTGCCGGACTTCCTGGGGATCGCGCTGATGCTCGGACTGCTGGGCACGCTCTTGCTGTTCGTCTCGCGGAGCTTCTGATGAACGGGATTTCACTCGACATTGCCCACATGCTGGCCGGCGGCATGGTGCTGCTGAGCTTCCTGCTGCTCTACCAGGACCGCATGTACGCGCTGCTCAACGTGTTCGCCCTGCACGCGGTGGTGCTGTCCGCGTCGGTGGCCTGGCAGGCCAACGTCCAGAATGCCCCGCACCTCTACGTGACGGCGGTGCTGGCGCTGGTGCTCAAGGCGGTGATCATCCCCCTGGCGCTGCGCCGCATCGTCGCCCAGCTCGGCATCCACCGCGCCATCGAGACCGTGGTCGGCATCGGCCCCACCATGCTCGCCGGCATGGGGCTCGTGGCCCTCTCCATGGTCATCATGCTGAAGGCGGCGGCCGCCGCCGATCCGCTGGCGCGCGAGGACCTGGCGTTCGCCCTCTCCGTGGTGCTGCTCGGGCTGATGATGATGGTGACGCGGCGCAATGCCGTGAGCCAGATCATCGGCTTCATGTCGCTGGAGAACGGCCTCATCCTGGCGGCCACCGGCGCCAAGGGCATGCCGCTGGTGGTGGAGATCAGCGTGGCCTTCTCGGTGCTCGTGGCCTTCATCGTCATCGGCGTCTTCCTGTTCCGCATCCGCGAGCGCTTCGACTCGGTCGACGTCGAGGCGCTCGACACCTTTCGGGGGGAACGGCGTTGAGCACGTCCATTTTCGGCCTGCCGATCGAGCCGGTCACCGCCATCCTGTTCATTCCGGCGTGCGCGGCGGTGCTGCTGGCGCTGCTGCCGGGCTACTGGCTGTCCGCCCGCCTCAATGTGCTGGCGGCGCTGGCCACGTTCCTGTCGGCGCTGTCCCTGTTCGGCACGCGGCCGGCCCCGACCGGCTATCTGTTCGTCGACGACCTCAACATCGTCTTCGTGGTGCTCGGCACCTTCGTCGGCTTCACCACCAGCGCCTTCAGCGCCAGCTACATCGGCCACGAGCTGGAGATCGGCCGGCTCACCCCGGCGCATCTGCGCTTCTACCACGCGATGTATCAGACCCTGATGTTCGCCATGAACCTGGGGCTGCTCGCCAACAACATCGGC
>DASRDL010000058.1:0-6135 GCA_035652635.1 Hyphomicrobiaceae bacterium
TCGTGCCTTTCATGCTGGTTGCGGGCACTCTCGCCCTCGTGTGGTGGTACGTGGTCATCCACCAGCAGACGGTCGAGGCCGCGCTGCCGCCGGAGCTCGTGCCGCTCGGTGGAAGTGCGCCGCAGCAATCCACCACGCCTGCCGAGACGGGACCGCCCGCCGCGTTCTACCTGTGGTTCGGCATTGCCGCCGCTGTCGCCGCCCTCGCCATTGTGCGCCAGTACGCCCGCATGGATGCAGCGAAGCTCCAGATCATCAAACTGCTGACCACGTCGATCCTGCCGCTGGGAATCCTGACGGTGGTGGTCCTGGTGGTCATCCTGCTCGGCATTACGACCGCGACAGAGTCGGCGGCGATCGGTGCCATAGGCGCCTTCCTGCTGGCGGTCCAGGCCCGCACGCTCGACTGGAAGCGCACCAAGGAGGCGGTGTTCCTCACCGCCAAGACGACGGCCATGGTGTGCTGGCTGTTCGTCGGCTCTGCCCTCTTCTCTGCGGTGTTCGCGCTGCTCGGCGGCCAGGGGCTGGTGGAGCGCTGGGTGCTCTCGCTCAACCTCACGCCCGTGCAGTTCATGATCCTGTCCCAGGCGATCATCTTCGTGCTCGGGTGGCCGCTGGAGTGGACGGAGATCATCGTCATCTTCGTCCCGATCTTCCTGCCGCTGCTCAAGCATTTCGCGATCGACCCGGTCCTGTGGGGCACGATCGTGTTCGTGAACCTGCAGGCAGCCTTCCTGTCGCCTCCGGTGGCCATGTCGGCCTTCTACCTGAAGGGCGTGTCGCCGCCGCATGTGAGCCTGAACCAGATCTTCTCGGGCATGATGCCGTACATGTTGATCGTCGTGCTGTGCATGGTCATCATGTACGTGTGGCCCGGAATGACACTGTGGCTGCCGCGCGTGCTCTACGGCTGACGTGCGGCGAAGGAGGCCGGACGCGGCCGCCGTTTCCACAGGCGGGGCGCTTGTTGTGAGTTGAGCCCATGAGCGAATCTGAACTCCTCGGTCTGGCGGTAGCGGAGCAGGCGGCGAGGATCGCGCACGGCGAGACGACCAGCGAGGAGCTGGTCGGCGCGTATCTCGAGCGCATCGGCGAGCGCGAGCCGGCGGTCCTCGCCTGGCAATTCTTGGACCGGGGTCACGCGCTCGCGCAGGCACGCGCCGCCGACGAGCAGCGGCGCGAGGGTAAAGGAGTGGGCCCGCTGCACGGGGTGCCCGTCGGCATCAAGGACATCATCGATACGGCCGACATGCCGACCGAGAACGGCTGCGCGGCCCACAAGGGTCGCCAGCCCGCCGCCGATGCGGCGTGCGTCACCGCGCTGCGTCGGGCGGGCGCCGTCATCATGGGCAAGACCGTGACCACCGAGCTTGCCGCCTTCACCCCCGGCAAGACCCGCAATCCGCACAACCCCGAGCACACGCCGGGCGGATCGTCGTCCGGTTCGGCCGCTGCGGTCGCGGCCGGGATGGTGCCTGCGGCACTGGGGACGCAGACCGTGGGCTCGGTCATCCGCCCTGCAGCATTCTGCGGCGTCGTAGGCTTCAAGCCGACGTTCGGCACAATTCCGCGCACCGGGGTGATGACGCAGGCGCACTCGCTCGACACGGTGGGCGTATACGGCCGCTCCGTGGAGGACGTGGCGCTGCTGGTGGACGTGCTGCAGGGCCACGATGCAGGCGATCCTGCAAGCTTCGCTTCGAGCAGCCCGCGCCTGCTGGCCACCGCCACCGAGGACTGGCCGCTCGACCCCATCTTCGCTTTCGTCAAGACGCACGCCTGGTCGCAGACCGACGCTGCCACGCGCGAGGCCTTCGGCGAGCTCGTCGAGGAGCTCGGCGGCCAAGTCACCGAAATCTCGCTCGACGCCACGACGGAGCGTGCCTACGCCGCCAACCGGCTCGTGCAGAAGGTCGAGATGGCGGCGCAGTTCGGGTCCCTCCTGGAGCGGTCGCCACAGCTCTTGAGTGACGGCATCAAGGTGCAGCTCGAAGAAGGCAGGCGGATTCCCGGTGTCGATTACATCGCCGCCCTGCACGCACGCGACGCTCTCTATGCGAGCGTCGAGGATGTGCTGCTGCACTACGGCACGATCCTCACGCCGGCCGCGCTCGGCGTGGCGCCCAAGGGGCTGGGCTCGACGGGCAACCCGATTTTCTGCGGGGCCTGGACCTACCTCGGCGTCCCCGCGGTGTGTCTGCCAATTCTCGAGGTCGACGGCATGCCGATGGGCGTGCAGCTGATCGGCGCCCGCCGCGACGACGGCCGCCTCTTGCGCACCGCCAACTGGTTGGTCCGGATGGTGCAACGCGCCGGGGCCGGCCGCACCCGCACGACAGCCGCCGCCGGACGACGGAGCGGAGCGCGGCGCGCCGGTAAGAAGAAGGCCTCCTGAAGGGCTTGCCAGCCGGGCCGGGCCGGCCCGGCGCACCCCGCCCCGCCCGTCAGATCGAGCCGGCGATCCAGTCGTGCAGCTGGCGCTTCTGCGTCAGCGCGCCGACCCGCTCGGCCACCTTCTTGCCGCCCTTGAAGATCAGCAGCGTCGGCATGGCCTGGATGGCGTACTTCTGCGTCACTGCGGGGTTCTGGTCGACGTCGAGCTTGGCCACCTTCACCTTGCCCTGGAGCTCGGCCGCCACCTGCTCGAGCGCCGGCGCCATGGCCTTGCAGGGCCCGCACCACTCGGCGAAGAAATCGACGAGCACCGGCTCGGACGACTGCAGCACCACCTTGTCGAAGTCGGCATCCGACACGGCGAGCGTCGCTCCACTCGGCATGGGGTCAGTCTCCTTGTGATGGCCCACTGGGCGGGGAAGGATTCGCAGCTGGGCGGAACGTAGGAAGGCCCCCCTCGGGCGTCAAGGTTGGCCCGCAGAGAGCTGCCACAGGGTTGCCTCGGCAGCATCCAGAAGCGAGGCAGGTATCTCCATGATTCGCGGGCCATCCGTCCAAAGGATGGCAGCCCTGACGCGGGCGCCGGCGAAAATGTGTGCCACGGCGAGCCGGTAGGCGGCGAGTTGCACCAGGTAGGCCTGCGCCACGCCGGAGGGGTCGGCCGGCGGCGGCCGGTTGGTCTTGTAGTCGACGATGAGGACGTCGCCGGACGCTTCCCGCACCAGCCGGTCGATCTTGCCGCCGAGTTGCATTGCCGGACCCTGTCCGCGCGGGTGCGGAAGCTCGGCCGCGATCGCCACCTCGGCGCGCGCCTCCGGACCGAACAGCGCCGCAAACGCCGGCTCCTGCAACACAGCGAGGGTCTCGGTCACGATCTCCTCGCGCACGCGCGCCGGCAGCGCCCCGCCCCTGGCGGCGATGAAGGTTTTGGCCGCCGCGGCCCACCGCTCGCGCGGCACGCCCGGCAGGTGCTCCAGCAGCGCATGGGTCAGCGTGCCGCGCAGGAAGCGGAAGTCCTGAGCCAGCGCGCGCGGCGAGAGGATGGCGGGCTCGGCCGGCGGCTGGCCCGATCGACCCCCACCGGTCGCGGCGCCGCCAGCGTCGCTCTCGTAGGGTGCGATCCGCGACGGCGCCAGCGGCACCGTGATGAGCGGCTCACGCGGCGCCGGCGTGCGGGCCCACGCCGGCAGCGGTGTGGACGCGGCTGCGTCCACGGCCTTCCCGGGCGCCGGCTCCGGCGCGGCGACCTGCTTGCTCTCCAGCCGCCGCAGGATGCGGCCGTCGGCGGCCGTCACTTCCTGCAGCCGGTCGGCCAGGCCCTCGCAGACGATGTCGTACCAGCAGTCGGCGGAGCGCCCTCGCGCTCCCTCGAAGCCGGCGATGTAGAGCCGGTCGCGCGCCCGCGTCAGAGCGACGTAGAGCAGGCGGTTGCGCTCCGCAGTCTCGGCCGCGGCCACCGCGCCCTTGGCCTGCTGCACCACCGCCAGATCGTGCGTGCCCTTGACGGGCCACAGCACCGGCGCCGGCATGCCGGCCGGCCGCTCGACGCTCTCCAGCCGCAGCAGGCTGCCGGCCCGCCGCCCCGACGCCGTCGAGCAGGTATCGGGGAGGAAGACGATCGGCGCCTCCAGCCCCTTGGCGCCGTGCACCGTCATCACGCGAACCTCGTCGCGGCCCTGCTCCATGTCGCGCTTGACCTCGCGCGGGCCCTGCCGCAGCCAGCCGAGGAAACCCTGCAGCGACGGGGCGGCGCCGTCGTCGTAGGCGAGCGCCAGGTTGAGGAGCTCGTCGATGGCATCGGCCGCCTCCGCGCCCAGCCGCGCCAGCATGCGCTCGCGCATGCCCTCCCCGTCGAGCAGCTGGGCGTAGAGCTCGAACGGAGGCACGATGCCGGCCCGTGCACGCCAGCGCTCCAGCGTCTCGGCCGCGGCGGCGAGCCGTGCGCTGGAACGGGCGCCGGCAAGAAGCGCCTGCCACAGCGAGTCCGTGCGCCCCGGCGCGATGACGAGGAGATCGTCGTCGTCGAGCCCGAACAGCGGCGACTTGAGCACCGAGGCCAGAGCCAGATCGTCCTCCGGCAGGACGAGGAAGTCGCCCAGCGCCATCAGATCCTGCACCGCGATCTGGTCGGTGAGCACCAGGCGGTCGGCGCCCGCCACCTTGAGGCCGCGCAGCTTCAGGGCCGATATCATGGCCGGGGCGAACGGCATACGCCGGCGCACCAGGATGAGGATGTCGCCGGCCCTGATGGGGCGATCCTGCGAGGCCAGGCGCTCGCCCGACCTGAGCCAGCCGTCTATGGTCTGGGCGATGCGGGCGGCGAGGCGAACCACGGGAGAGGTGGCGCTTTCCTCCGCCAGAGGCGACCAGGGCTCCGTGCGCGACGGCTGCTCGGTCTTCTCCGTCGGCCAGATCTCGACGAGCCCGGCATGGCCGGCGCGGTGGGCGACGTGCTCGGTGGGCTTTTCCCCCGACCCGACGCCCGGCGTGCGCTGGGGCGAGGCGAAGATGCGGTCGACCGCCGCCAGCAGCGGTTCTGCGGCGCGGAACGACAGCTTGAGCGGCACGCGCGCGAGCGCCCGTCCGCCGCGCTGGGCGCGGGCCGCGAAGTCATCACCCATGGTGGCGAACATACTGGGCGCGGCGCCCTGGAAGCTGTAGATCGACTGCTTCTCGTCGCCCACCGCGAACAGCGTGCGCACCACCTCGCGCGCACCTGCCCCGGAGAAGAACTCATCGGCCAGCGCACTGATCACCCGCCACTGCGGCGCGCTCGTGTCCTGCGCCTCGTCGACCAGGATGTGGTCGAGGCCGCCGTCGAGCTTGTAGAGCACCCACTCGACCGCCGACGAGTCGGCGAGCAGATTGGCCGCGTGAGCGACCAGGTCCTCGAAGTCGAGCGCGGCCGAGCGCGCCTTCGCTTGCGCGTAGCGCTGCATGACGGCATCGCCGAGCCGCACCAGCGCCATCGCCGCGTCGAGCAGGGCCAGCTCGTTGCGCTCGCGGTCGAGGACCTCGGCCTCGGCCTGGGCGCGCTGCAGCAGCGCCATGACATCGGGATTGGCGCCGGCGACGGCCTTGGTGAGGAGCGTCTTGCGCGGCCCGCCGTCCTCGGTGAAGAGCATCGCGCAGAGCGCCTCGATGCGGCGTGCCGGTGCCGTGGCGGCAAGCGCCGCGCGGGCGCGCTCGGCCAGCCTGGCCTCGGTGGCAGCGGTCGAGGTGGCGGCGACCGCCGAGATGCGGCGCAGGTCGGCATCGGACAGGAGCGCTGCAAATCTCGCTTCCACGTCCTCGGCGCGCGCCCCCGGCGCGATACCGATCGCCCGGCGATAGATCGCCTCGATGCCGGCGAATGCGGCGCCCTGGCCATCGAGTCGCACGGCCCATTCGAGCCATGCCTTCTCGCGCAAGGCCTCCTCGACGAGGGTATCGATGCTGCCGTCGCTGGCGAATGCTGCCGCCGTCTCGAGGGCGCGGGCCAGAGGGGTGCCGGGATCCGCCGCACTCGCCTCGGCGAGAACGGCGTCGATCGCCTCCGCCAGCAGCGCACGGCGCTCGTGATCGTCGAGGATGGCGAACCCCGGCGTCACCCCGGCCTCGATGGGGAAGCGCTGCAGCAGTCGCTCGCAGAAGGCGTGGATGGTCTGCACCTTGAGCCCGCCCGGCGTCTCGATGGCGACGGCGAAGAGCTGCCGCGCCCGCTCGATCTCCTGCGCCGTCGGGGCGCGGCCGAGGAGGTCG
>DASRDL010000059.1:0-9255 GCA_035652635.1 Hyphomicrobiaceae bacterium
TACATGCGCACGGGATCGTCGGTGCGCTCGGCCGGCTCGGCGCGGGCCTGGGTGGTCGCCGGCAGGCTGGCGGCGGCGACCGTCACCGCGCGGGTGGGCTCCTCGTCGTCGGCGGTATCGTCGGTATCGGCAGGGGCGACCGCCTCGTCGGCGTCCTCGCTCTCGACCACGGTGATGCCCATGTCGGACAGCATCGACATGGTGTCCTCGATCTGGTCGGGCGAAACTTCCTCCGAGGGCAGCACGGCGTTGAGCGCGTCGAGCGTCACGAACCCGCGCGCCTTGGCCATCTTGATGAACTTTTTGACCGCGGCATCGGACAGGTCGAGAAGGGGGCTGTCCTTCTCCGGCGCGTCCGCTGGGGCTGCGGCCTGGTCCTCGGTCTTCGCTGTCATTGCCATTCCACAACTCCCGGGCACGCGGCTGCAGGGCAGCGCGCGGACGTTATTTTTCATCGGCTGCGCCGATGCGCCGCCGGCGCGCCGAGGCGCGCCAAGCACACAGACACGTGCGGCGGAATACCGCCGCGCTGGCAGGGTTCGGAAGACTCCCAGTGCATTAGCGCGAAGGCCGAGCGCCCGGCTCGTGGTCCTTCAGGAGGGAGCCCTACACGCATACACAACTTGCTTGCGTCCTTCCAGTCTTCTTTTTCGTCCAAGTTCCTTTTGTCCACTCAACGCAGGCTGCACCGCCTTTATTCCGGCCGGCGTTCCTACGCCGGGACCGGCCTGCCCCGGCTGCGGCGCCGGCGGCTGAGCCTGTTCACTGAACGCGGTACAATTTCACTCCTCGCCCGATCCGCGCACGTCGCACTCGCGCGTGAACCTGTCGTGCAACTCGGCAATACGTCCGAAGGCCTCCTCGGTCGGCGCTGTCCGCCACTCTCGCTCCGCCGCGGCGAGTGCACGCTTCTTGCCAACCTGGGACTCGTGCAGGGCGACGGTGTGCCGCCAGCCGGCCTCCACTTCCGAAGGATCCGCGTCCGGCTCGGCGAACCTGTCGGCCCTGTGGGTGATCGCCCGCTCGGTAAGGGCGACCACCTTGTCAAGTCCCAAGTTCGTGAGTTGGGAGCGCACCTCCCCCCTGTCAAGGGTGACGCCGCGGGCGAGCAGTTCGAGCAGGGTATCGCGCAACAGGGCCAGCGGTTGGGCGGTCAGCTCGAGCTGCGCCACCTCCTCGCAGTGCGCCTCGATCAGCCGCGGATGGTTGAGGAGGGTGCGCATGAGCAGGACTTCGCGCGCCGGCAGGGGCAGGGTGCGCTGCTCGGCGAGCCCGTTGCTCCGCACGGCTAGCGAGGCGGGGTTCAGGCCGCGCGGCAGCCGGCGCTGCCGTCCCTCCAGTCTGGCGCGCTCGGCCGCGCGCCAATCGACCTCGGTGTTGTTGCGGCGCCTGCCGGCGAGCCCGGTGGATCGGCGGCCGTCCGCGCCGGCAAGCTCACGCACGAGCTTGCGGTTCTTGGCCCACAGCGTCTCGCGCAGCTCGCGCTCATAGTGGGCGCGCACGCTCCGGTCGGCGATGCGGGCGACGAGGGCGTTGAGGCGCGCTTCCAGCGAGGCACGCTGCTCGGGCGTCGCCGGGGGCTGGCCCTGGCGCTCCTCGCGGTCGATGAGCACATCGAACAGAGGCGAGAGCTTGTGGTCGAGCAACTCGTGGAACGCCGCAGGACCGAGCTGGCGGATCAGATCGTCGGGGTCGAGGCCGTCGGGCAGGAAGGCGAACTGGACGCTGTGGCCCGGGGTGAGGAGCGGCAGCACGGTCTCCACGGCGCGGTAGGCCGCCCGGCGCCCGGCGGCATCGCCGTCGAAGCACAGCACGGGCTCAGGGGCCAGCCGCCACAGCAGTCTGACCTGGTCCTCGGTCAGTGCCGTGCCGAGCGGGGCAACCGTGTACGGGAACCCGGCCTCGGACAGGGCTATGGCGTCCATGTAGCCCTCGACGGCGATGACGAGGCCGCGTTCGCGGGCGGGGCCGCGGGCGCCGTCTGCATTGTAGAGAACGGAGCCCTTGTGGAAGAGCGGCGTCTCGGGCGAGTTCAGGTACTTGGCCGGAGCCTCAGGGTCGAGGGCACGACCGCCGAAGGCAATCACGCGTCCCTTGAGATCGCGGATGGGGAACATCACGCGATGGCGGAAGCGGTCGTAGGCGACGGGAACGTCGTCGCCCGCTATCAGCATGCCCGAGGCCACCATGTCGGGCAGAGTGAAGCCTGCCCTGGCGAGGTGCTCCTTCAGGGCGAAGCGGCCGGGCGGGGCGTAGCCGAGGCGAAAACGGCGCACCGCGTCGGCAGGGACGCCGCGGCGGTCGAGATAGCGGCGCGCCGGCTCGCCGGCGCTCTCAGCGAGCTGGGCCTCGAAGAAGCGGCTCGAGGCCTCGAGCAGTGCCAGCAACCGGGTGCGCCGATCCTCCTCCTCGGCCTCGCGCGGGCTGCCCTTGGGGATGGGCAGTCCGGCCTCCTCGGCCAGCCGCTCGACGGCCTCGGGGAAGGACAGGCCCTCGGTAAGCATGACGAACTTGAAGATGTCGCCGTTCTGGCCGGAGGAGAAGTCGAACCACGAGGCCTTGTGGTCGTTGACGAAGAACGACGGCGTGCGCTCCTGCTTGAACGGCGAGAGGCCCTTGAGCTCGCGGCCGGCGCGCTTCAGCGCCACCTTGCGCCCCACCACCTGGCTGACGGGCAGGCGGGCGCGGATCTCATCGAGCAGGGACGGCGGGTAGCGCATCGCCCGTTCCAGGTTGGACCTCTCCGGCACTGCATAAGTGATTCGCCGCCGTTCGCCCCAGCGCGCCGCGCTGCAACCACCGCCGCCACCGGTTTCCACAGGGCGCGCGGGCCGTCGGGCGCAACATGATGCACTGCGGTGACGAGCGGAGCGGAGGCGAGAGGGGCCGGGCGTTACTCCGGCGCCTATCGCGGCGGCGAGTGCTGGGCCATGTCTCCAGCCTGGGCGGGCGCTGCCGGCGCGCTTCGGCCCGACCTCGGGTCGGCCCTCTCGGAACCCCGATATTACCGCATGCGATCCACCCCCGCGAGCCGCAGCCGGCCTAGCTCTGGGGCGCGGCCAGCTGCTCCTTGACGAGCCCGCTCGCCTTGGCGAAGTCGAGGCGTCCGGCGTAGCGCGACTTGAGGAGGCCCATCACCTTGCCCATGTCGCGGGCCCCGGCGGCGCCCGTCTCCTTGATGGCGGCAGCGATGGCGTCGCGGACCTCGGCCTCGCTCATCTGCTTGGGCAGGAACTCCTCGATGACGGCGATCTCGCCGGCCTCCTGTGCCGCCTGCTCGGTGCGCCCCGCCTTCTCGTAGATGGCGAGCGATTCGCGCCGCTGCTTGATCATCCGCTGCAGCAAGGCCGGGATGTCCTGGTCGGCGAGGGGTGCCTTGGCGGCGATGTCGGCCTGCTGCAGCGCGGCACTGATGAACCGCAGCGCCGAAAGCCGCGCCTTGTCCTGCGCCTTGAGGGCAGCCTTGGTCTCGGCCATCAGACGGTTGCGCATGATGATACCCCTCCTCGCACCTTCCTCATGTATGCGCCGGGGACCGGCGCCACAAGCCCGCGTTGACCGGCGCGCCGCATTCGCCTACGAGCAGGCGTGCCGCCAAGGAGCGCGCGCCGCTTCCCGGAGATGACGCCATGAGCCCGACTGCTCCCGGTCCCTGGACCGATGAGCCGCTCACCGGCCGGCTGGTGCTGGCCGACGGCACCGTAATTGCCGGCCAGGGGCTCGGTGCCACCGGCTCCGCCGTCGGCGAGGTGTGCTTCAACACCGCCATGACCGGCTACCAGGAGATCCTCACCGATCCCTCCTATGCCGGTCAGATCATCACCTTCACCTTCCCCCATATCGGCAACGTCGGCACCAACCGCGAGGATACGGAGACCTCCAACCTGGCCATGCGCTCGGGCGTGCGCGGCTGCGTGCTGAGAGCGGGCGTCACCGGCCCCTCCAACTACCGGGCGCTCGAGCGGCTCGACCAGTGGCTGAAGGCGCGCGGCATCATCGCGATTGCCGGCGTCGACACGCGCGCGCTCACCGCGCGTATCCGCGAGCAGGGCATGCCGAACGGGATCATCGCCCACGAGCCCTCGGGCAGCTTCGATCTCGCCAAGCTCGAGGCCGAGGCCAAGGCGTGGCCCGGCCTGCTGGGCCTCGACCTGGTACCCGAGGTGACGGCCGGCCAGAGCTACACCTGGGACGAGACGCTGTGGGCGTGGGGGCGCGGCTATGGCCGCCAGGACGCGCCGAGCCTGCACGTGGTCGCCGTGGACTACGGTCTCAAGCGCAACATCCTGCGCTGCCTGGCTCAGGCCGGCTGCCGCGTGACGGTGGTGCCGGCGACGACGACGGCCGAGGAGATTCTCGCGCGCAAGCCCGACGGCGTGTTCCTCTCCAACGGCCCCGGCGATCCGGCGGCGACCGGCAAGTACGCCGTGCCGCAGATCAGGAAGCTGGTGGACTCCGGCCTGCCCGTGTTCGGCATCTGCCTCGGCCACCAGATGCTGGGCCTCGCCCTGGGCGCCAGGACGGAGAAGATGCACCAGGGCCACCACGGCGCCAACCACCCGGTCAGGGACTACACCACCGGCAAGGTGGAGATCACGTCCATGAACCACGGCTTCGCCGTCGACCCCGCCTCGCTGCCCCCGGAGGCGGAGGAGACGCACGTGTCGCTGTTCGACGGCTCCAATTGCGGGCTGCGGCTCAAGGACCGGCCGGTGTTCTCGGTGCAGTACCATCCCGAGGCCTCGCCGGGCCCGCAGGACAGCCACTACCTCTTTACCCGCTTCATCAATTTGATCCGGGAGCAGAAGGGGATGCCGGCTCTGAAGGAGCGGTGAGGCGTTTCCGCCCATGCCAATGGCTGATAAAACTACGGCCATGAACGAGGTTCCAGACACACCGAAAATGCGTCCAACGACCCAGGCCGCCGAGGGAGTGCCCCGGCTGCGCTGGACGCTGGAGGAATTCGAGCGACTGGGGGAACTCGGCATTTTCACCGAGGATGATCATATTGAGCTCATCGGGGGGGAGCTGGTTCCCATGTCGCCCAAGGGCAACCGGCACGAGGCCGTTCGCGGCGCAATCCTGAACTGGCTCCGCCGGCACCTGCCGCCCGAGTTCGACCTCCATGCCGAACCGGGCTGGCGCGCCGCCGGTAGGGAGTATTTCGAGCCGGACTTCCTCATCGGCCCTGCCCGTTGCAGCCCGACGTCGGTGGCTCCGTCGGACGTAGCGCTCATCATCGAGGTGGCACATTCGAGCCTTCGCTTCGACACCAACACCAAGGCGCGCCGGTATGCAGCCATCGGCGTGCGCGAGTACTGGGTCGTCAATGCTCAGACGCTTGACGCCCGCATTCATCGCGATCCGGCTCCCGAGGGCTATCGAGGCGCGGCCGAGGTGATGCCTGCCGAGCCATTGACGGCACAGTTCGTGCCTGGCCTTTCCCTCAGGCTGTCGGATCTGTCGATTGCTTGATCCGGCGTGCGACCATCCTCCTTGCCGCGGCCTTGTGCCTGGCTTCAGCCTGTTCGGGGCGCGCGCAGGCGGCGCACTGCCGGCGTCCCGACGGCACATCGCTGCGCGATGAATTCTGGCGACGAGTGCCATCACCGCATCCACTCGTCGGCCGCGTGCTCGCGGGCGGTCGGCCGATCGAGGTCGCTGCCGGAGCCGCCTGCGCGACAAGCCCGCTCGAGCAGCTGATCGTCGAGGTGTGGCACGTCATCCGCGGCGGCGGCATCGTTCTGCTGGGCGAAGTGCACGACAATGCGGAGCACCATCGCGTGCGCGGCGACATCCTGTGGCCGCGGCTCGAGCCCCGCTTCGCGACGCGCGACCTGCGGCCGGCAGCGGTGTTCGAGCATATCGACACGAGCCAGCGCGAGAGGCTCGACACTTTCTACGCCATCGCGGGCCGCAGGCAGCGGCAAGCCGCGGACCTCTTGCGCGCGCTTCTCTGGGACCGGAGCGGGTGGCCGGCGGAGCGGATTTTTGAGCCGCTGTTCGACGCCGCGCTTCGGGCCAAGCTGCCGATCCTGCCCGGCTCCGCGCCGCGCGGGCGCGCAGGCGCCCTGGCCCGCGGCACGGCGGCCGACGTCACCGATGCCGAGGCGGCCGCGCTCGATCTCGCCCGATCGATGCCCGCGCCCCTGGTTGCCGCCCTCGAGGACGACCTCCAAGCTTCCCACTGCGGCATGACGCCGTCGGTGGGCTTCGGCACCATGAGCCTCACCCAACGCCTCGCAGACGCCCACCTTGCCGGGCAGCTCCTGGAGGGGGTTAAGAAGCAGGGTGCAGCGTTCCTGCTGGCCGGGAACGGGCACGTGCGCAGCGACCGCGGCGTTGCCTGGCACCTGCGGCATCTGGCGCCGCAGCGCCGCGTCGTGTCAGTCGTGCTGGCGGAGGTCGAGGACGGCAAGGTGGATGCGGCCGCCTATGTGCCGAGAGCACCGGACGGCGCCTGGGCGACCGACTACGTGCTGTTGACCCCCAGGCAGGCCCGTCCCGACCCCTGCGAGAAGGTGCGCCAGCGCCGCCCGTAGGGGGGCGGCGCCCAGTTCTCAACCCGTTGTCGTGCCTCGGCTATAGCCAAGCCGGCTGGGCTGCCATATGAAGCGGCCCCATGCCGAAGCGCACGGATATCCAATCCATCCTCATCATCGGAGCAGGCCCCATCGTCATCGGGCAGGCCTGCGAGTTCGACTATTCCGGCACCCAGGCCTGCAAGGCCCTGAAGGCCGAGGGCTACCGCATCATCCTCGTCAACTCCAACCCGGCCACCATCATGACCGACCCGGAGCTGGCTGATGCAACTTATATCGAGCCGATCGCGCCCGAGGTGGTGGCCAGGATCATCGAGAAGGAACGTCCCGACGCGCTCCTGCCCACCATGGGCGGACAGACCGCGCTCAACACCGCGCTTGCGCTCGACAAGGCCGGCGTGCTTGCCAAGTTCGGCGTCGAAATGATCGGCGCCAAGGCCGAGGCCATCGCCAAGGCCGAGGACCGCCAGCTGTTCCGCGAGGCGATGACACGCATCGGCCTCGCCACTCCGAGGTCGGCCCTGGCGCACGACCGGGCCGAGGCCATGGCGGCGCTGGAGGTGGTCGGCCTGCCGGCCATCATTCGCCCCTCCTTCACGCTGGGCGGCACCGGCGGCGGCGTCGCCTACAACCGCGAGGAGTTCGCCGAGATCGTCGAGCGCGGCCTCGACGCCTCGCCGGCCCGGCAGGTCCTGGTCGAGGAGAGCGTGCTCGGCTGGAAGGAGTTCGAGATGGAGGTGGTCCGCGATCGCGCGGACAACTGCATCATCGTCTGCTCCATCGAGAACGTCGATCCCATGGGCGTGCACACGGGCGATTCCATAACGGTGGCGCCGGCGCTCACCCTGACCGACAAGGAATACCAGATCATGCGCAACGCCTCGATCGCGGTGCTGCGCGAGATCGGGGTGGAGACCGGCGGCTCCAACGTGCAATTCGCCGTCAACCCGGCCGACGGCCGTCTCGTCATCATCGAGATGAACCCGCGCGTGTCGCGCTCCTCCGCGCTCGCCTCCAAGGCCACTGGCTTTCCGATTGCCAAGGTGGCGGCCAGGCTCGCCGTGGGCTACACGCTGGACGAGCTCGAGAACGACATCACCGGCGGAGCCACGCCGGCCTCCTTCGAGCCCACCATCGACTACGTCGTCACCAAGGTCCCGCGCTTCGCCTTCGAGAAGTTCCCCGGCGCCGAGCGCGCGCTCACCACCTCCATGAAGTCGGTGGGCGAGGCGATGGCGATCGGCCGCACCTTTGCCGAAAGCCTGCAGAAGGCGCTGCGCAGCCTCGAGACCGGCCTCACCGGCCTCGACGACATCGATCTGTGGGGACTCGGCCAGGGTGACGACAAGAACGTCATCCGTGCCGCGCTCGGCACGCCCACCCCCGACCGCCTGCTCAAGGTGGCGCAAGCCATGCGGCTCGGCGTCGAGCACGAGCAGATTCATGCCTCCTGCAAGATCGATCCGTGGTTCCTGGAGCGCATTCAGGAAATCGTCGACATGGAGGCGCGGGTGAGGGCCCACGGCCTGCCTGGCACGGCGCGGCAGCTGAGGATGCTAAAGGCGATGGGCTTCTCCGACGCGCGCCTGGCCAAGCTCGCTGGCCTCGAGGAAGCCGAGGTGCGCCGGCGGCGCATCGGCCTCGGCGTGCGGCCGGTGTTCAAGCGCATCGACACGTGCGCGGCCGAGTTCGCCTCGCCCACCGCCTACATGTACTCCACCTACGAGCAGGGGCTGGCCCTGTCGGCGACGGGAGAGGACGGCCGGCCGGCCGACGAGGCGGCTCCGTCCGAGCGCGACAAGGTCGTGATCCTGGGCGGCGGCCCCAACCGCATCGGCCAGGGCATCGAGTTCGACTACTGCTGCTGCCATGCGTCGTTCGCGCTGGCCAAGGCCGGCACCGAGACCATCATGGTCAATTGCAACCCGGAGACGGTCTCGACCGACTACGATACCTCCGACCGACTCTACTTCGAGCCGCTCACTGCCGAGGACGTGCTGGAGATCATCCACGTCGAGCAGTCGCGGGGCCGCCTCAAGGGCGTGATCGTGCAGTTCGGCGGCCAGACGCCGCTCAAGCTGGCGCACCCGCTCGAGGCCGCCGGGGTGCCGATCCTCGGCACCTCGCCCGACGCCATCGACCTCGCCGAGGACCGCGACCGCTTCAAGGAGCTGGTCGAGCGCCTGCAATTGAAGCAGCCGGCGAGCGGGATCGCCCGCAACCTCGCCGAGGCGCGCAGCGTCGCCGACGGGCTCGGCTATCCGGTGATGATCCGCCCCTCCTACGTGCTGGGCGGTCGGGCCATGGAGATCGTCGCCGACGGAGCCGAGCTCGACCGCTACGTGGCGCGCCTATCGGCCACGCTCAACCAGCCCTCCGAGCTTGCCGTGTCGGAACGGCGGCCGCTGCTCATCGACCGCTATCTGGCCGACGCGATCGAGGTGGACGTCGACTGCCTCTGCGACGGCCGCGACACCTTCATCGCCGGCATCATGGAGCACATCGAGGAGGCGGGCATCCACTCCGGCGACAGCGCCTGCTCGCTGCCGGCCCATACGCTGCCGTCCTCGATCCTGGTGCGCCTCGAGAAGCAGACGCGCGACCTGGCACTCGCCCTCGACGTGGTGGGCCTGATGAACGTGCAGTACGCGGTCAAGGGCCGCGAGATCTACATCCTGGAGGTCAACCCGCGCGCCTCACGCACCGTGCCGTT
>DASRDL010000060.1:0-2845 GCA_035652635.1 Hyphomicrobiaceae bacterium
ATCAACCAGGGGCGCGAGCCGCGCTCGAGCCACCCCTCCCTCACGCCGAGCCAGCTCTACCGCACCCGGGACGGCTTCATCTTCATCATGTGCAACAAGGAGAAGTTCTGGCCCGAGCTGTGCCGGGCCATCGGCAAGCCCGATTGGAGCGCGCGTCCCGACTACAAGGACTTCAAGGCCCGCCTCGCCAACCGCGCCAGGCTCACCGAGGAACTCGATGCCGTCCTGTCGACGCGCACGACGGCAGAGTGGATCGAGGCGTTCGGCGGCCGCGTCCCGGCCGCGCCCGTCAACGACGTGCGGGCGGCGCTCGAGAACCCCTTCGTGACGGAGGGAGGGCGCGTGCGCACGGTCGATCACCCCTCGGGCCCAATCCGCCTGCTCGCGCCGCCCGTCACCTGTCCGGGCGAGGATCTGCCCTGCGCCGCCGCTCCCGCGCTCGGCGCCGACACGGACGCCGTCCTCGCCGAGGCCGGCTTCACTGCCGCCGAGATCGCCGAGTTGCGCAGGAGCGGCGCGGTGTGATGCTCTGGCCGTAGGGTGCAAAAGGCGAAGCCGCATTGCACCGATCTTGCCGCGCATCGGTGCGTTACGGCTTCGCCTCACGCACCCTACGCCCCTATTTCGATCACATCCGCCGGCACCGGCGTGGCATGCAGCCGCTCCACCAGCGCGGCGCGCTTCGTCAGCACGGCGCGCTGGTTGACGTAGCCCTTGTCGGTGATCTCGTTGGCGTCGATGGAGGGCGGCTCCGTCATCAGCAGGCAGCGGGCGACGCGCATGGAGCTGCCCTGCGCTGCCCGGTTGTGGCGGGCGAGGCCTTCGGCGAGCGCCCGGCGCACGGCCGCGTGGGCGATGAGCGCCTCCAGTCCCGCCTCGGGCCCGAGGTCCGGGCACAGGCTGCGCATGCCGGCGAGGCTCGGGAAGATCAGGAGGCCGATCTCGTCGCGATCGTGACCGGTGACGACGGCATCCTCGATCACCGGCGCCCCGGCGGCGATGACGGCCGTGCGCAGCATGCCGACGTTGACCCACGTGCCCGACGACAGCTTGAAGTTCTCCGCCGTGCGCCCGTCGAACAGCAGGCCCGCAGCGGGGTTGGCCGGATCGGCCAGGCGCACCGCATCACCGGTTTTGAGCCAGCCCTCGTCGTCGAACGCCTTGACGCTGAGGTCGGGCGCCTTGAAGTAGCCGGGCGTCACGTTGGGGCCCTTGACGCGGATCTCGAGCTTGTCGCCGACAGGGGTGAGCTTCACGGCCATGCCGGGCCCAGGCACGCCGATGTTGCCGGGCCGGTCGATGGCGAAGTGCACCATGGTCACCGCCGGCGCCGTCTCGGTGAGGCCCCATGAGGAGATGAACGGCACCTTCCGCCCGAGCGTCTCGATCCCCAGCCGCTCCAGTCGATCCCACTGGCTCTGGGGCAGGGCCGCGCCGGCGTAGAACAGCAGGTCGAGGCGGGCGAAGAAGCTCTTGCGCAGCCCCTCGTCCTGCTCGAGATGGTCGGCGAGCATCGCGTAGCCGCGCGGCACGTTGAAATAGAGGGTGGGAGAGACCTCCCGCAGGTTGGCCACCGTGCGGCCGATGAGGGCCGGTACCGGCTTGCCCTCGTCGATGTAGAGGCTGCCGCCGTGGCGCAGCATCATGTTGAAGTTGTGGTTGCCGCCGAAGGTGTGGTTCCAGGGCAGCCAGTCGACGATCACCGGCGGACGGCGACGCAGGAACGTCCAGGCCCCGGCCATGCTCTCCTGGTTGGCGCACATCATGCCCTGCGTGTTGATGACGCCCTTGGGCTGGCCGGTCGAGCCCGACGTGAAGAGGATCTTGGCCACCGTCTCCGGCCCCACGCGGGCGAAGGCGGCATCGACGGCCCGGGTCGGACGCAGATCGATGAAGCTGGCGAAGGACGTCGTGCGCCTGCCGGGCAGCATGCCGCGGCTCGCCACCACCTCCACCCGTCCGGCACCGATCGCCTGCAGCGCCTTGGCGTAGCGCTCGGCCTCATCGACATAGACGAGGCCGGGCTCGACCAGCTTGAAGATGTACTTGAGCTTGCCGTAGTCCTGGCTCAGCCGCGCATAGGCGGTGGACACCGGCACCACCGGCACGCCCACGTGCATTGCTCCCAGCATCATGAGCGCGTGGTCGATGCCGTTCTCGGCCAGGATCATCAGCGGGCGCGCGAGATTGAGCCTGCGGTCGATCAGCGCCTGGGCGACGGCATTGGTGGCGCGCGACGCGGCCTCGTAGGTGAGATGCCGCCAGCTGCCGTCCGCGGTGCGCTCGGCCAGGAAGACGCGCTCGGGCTCCGCGATGGCCCAGTGTTCCAGCAGTGCGCCGAGCGAGCGGGGCACGCGGCCCAGATCCCTTGCGGAGCGCAGCACGATCGCCCCGTCCGGCCGGCGCTGATGTGTGACGACAGGTGCCGCAAACAGGGCCTCGCCGCCGGCGCTGCCGCGGGTTGTCGTGTCGACCGCCGCCTCACCCATGGCCGTCCCATCCCTGCATCGCTTTTTGGCGCGCCCATGCTGTGGAGGGCACGATCTGTTGTCAACAACAACGAACGCTGGGTCCGTACCTGCCTGCATGCGTGTTCCACCCGGAACAGCGTGCCGCCCGGCCGTGCGCGATAGTCGGCACGAAAGACAAAACTCCGGCATCGGGAGGCTCCCATGCGGTTCATCGAGATTGTGCTTGGTTGCGTCCTGCTCGCGCTGGTCGTCGTGCTGCTGCAGGTCGCGCGTCCCGGCGCCGCCAGCGCCGGCGAGGAGGCCCGCAACGCGCTCAGCGAGCGCATCACCTGGCTGCGGGCTCCGGCGCTGCGCCGCATGAGCGCCCTGCCGTA
>DASRDL010000061.1:0-3602 GCA_035652635.1 Hyphomicrobiaceae bacterium
GAAGGGCTGCACCAAGTGGTCCGACCGCGTCTACAACCTCAAGCGCATCCCCGAGCAGGTGAACGCCGCCTTCCAGCACGCCATGAGCGGCAAGCCCGGCCCCACCTACCTCGATTTTCCCGGCGATGTGCTCTACGCCAAAATCGACGAGTCCGAGGTCGACTGGTCCATGTGCGGCCGGCCGATCCTCAACGCCCGGCCGCTCGGCGATCCCGAGCAGGTCGACGCGCTCCTCCAGGCCATGGCCAAGGCCAAGAAGCCGGTGATCGTCTCGGGCAGCGGCGTGATCTGGTCGCGCGCCTGGGGCGAGATGCAGCAGTTCGTCGAGAAGACCGGCATCCCGTTCTACACCACGCCGCAAGGCCGCGGCGTGCTGCCGGACGACCATCCGCTGTCGTTCCTGTCCATGCGCTCCACCGCCTTCAAGGAAGCCGATCTCATCATCGTGCTCGGCACGCGCATGAACTACATCATCAGCCACGCCGCGCCGCCGCGCTTCAACGCGGCGGCGAAGATCGCGCGCATCGACATCGACCCGGTCGAGATCGCCACCGCCGCGCGCAAGGTCGACATCGGCATCGTCGGCGACTGCAGAAGCGTGCTCAATCAGCTCATCGCCGGGCTCAAGGGTAAGGTCAGCCCCGACCGCTACAAGGACTGGCGCAAGCAGCTCGCCGACGGCGCAGAGGCCAAGCTGAAGGCGCCCGGTGCCAACAAGTACACCGAGGACGGCGACATCCATCCGCTGCGGCTGTGCGAGGAGATCTCCAACTTCATGGCCCGCGACGCCATCCTGGTGGTCGACGGCCAGGAGATCCTCAACTACGGCCGCCAGTCCATGCCCACCTACGCGCCGGGCCATCGCCTCAACTCCGGGCCGTTCGGCACTATGGGTGTCGGCCTGCCGTTCGCGCTGGGTGCCAAGCTCGCCAAACCCGACAAGCAGGTCATCTGCGTGCACGGCGACGGCTCGTTCGGCCTCAATGCCATGGAGCTCGACACGGCGGTGCGCCACAAGCTGCCCGTTCTCGTGGTGATCAGCCTCAACGGCGGCTGGACCGCCGATCCCAACCGCGACAAGCCCGGCCGCAACCTCGGCTACACGCGCTACGACAAGATGGCCGAGGCGCTCGGCTGCTACGCCGAGTTCGTCGACAAGGCCGAGGGCATCCGACCGGCTCTGGAGCGCGCGCAGAAGGAGGTCGACAAGGGCCGCGTGGCGCTGGTCAACGTCAAGACCGACTACCGCGCCCGCGCCGGCACCCTGCAGTTCGCACAGTATTCGACGTGATGCGTATCCCCTCCTCCGAGCGGGGAGGGGGAGGCCGGTCTGAGGAGAGCACAGCAGCATGGCGTGGCGGGTGGGGGTCGATATCGGCGGCACGTTCACCGACGTTGCCCTGATAGACGACACGACGGGACGGATCGGCGTCGCCAAGGTGCCCACCACGCCGCGCGACTTCGCCGAGGGCGTGCTGGCGGCGCTGGAGGCGGCCATGCGCCGCTACGGACTGGCCGCGGCCGACGTCGGCATGCTGTCGCATGCCACCACCGTCGTCACCAACGCCATCCTCGAGGAGAAGGGCGCCCGGGCGGCCCTCGTCACCACGCGCGGCTTCCGCGACGTGCTGGAGCTCAGGCGCTCGGCCCGCTCCAACCTCTACGACCTGTTCCAGGATGCGCCGTCGACGCTGATCCCGCGCCGCCGGCGGTTCGAGATCACGGAGCGGATCGGCGCCGACGGAAAGGCCGTCACGCCGCTGGCGGAGGACGAGATCGACGGCCTGATCGCGGCCCTGAAGGAGGCGCGCGCTGAAGCCGTGGCGGTCTCGCTGCTCTTCAGCTTCCTCAATCCCGCACACGAGCAGCGGCTCGGCGCGCGGCTCAGAGCGGCGCTGCCGGGCGTGCCCGTCTACATGTCCTCGGAGGTGCTGCCCGAGATCAAGGAGTTCGAGCGCACCAGCACGACGGCCGTATGCGCCTACGTCGGGCCGATCCTCGCCTCCTACCTCGAGAAGCTGGAAGCTGCGACCAGCAGCAGGGGCCTGCCCAGGCTCTACGTGATGGGCTCGAGCGGCGGGGTCCTGGAGGCGGCCGAGACGGTGGCCATGCCGGCGATGGCGGTGGAGTCGGGACCGGCGGCAGGCGTGGTGGCGGCAGCCCTGGTGGCGCGCCAGACCGGCCGCCGCAATCTGCTCTCCTTCGACATGGGCGGCACCACGGCCAAGGCCAGCCTCATCCGCGACGGCGAGTACGAGACGACGCCCGAGTACGAGGTGGGCGGCGGCGCCAGCGGCAACCGCTGGATGCACGGCACCGGACATCCGATCCGGGTGCCGGTGATCGACCTCGCCGAGGTTTCGGCCGGCGGCGGATCGATCGCCTGGGTGGACCGGGCGGGCGCACTGCGCGTCGGCCCGCAGAGCGCCGGAGCCCTTCCGGGTCCGGCCTGCTACGCCCGCGGCGGCGTCGAGCCCACCGTCACCGACTGCAACCTGGTGCTCGGCTATCTCGACAAGGGCTCGCTGCTGGCCGGCGACCTGCCCATCGACCACGCCGCTGCCGAGGCGGCGGTGGCCAAGCGCTTGGCCGAGCCCTTGGGGGTGGACGTGCGCAGCGCCGCGGCCGCGGTCATCGACGTCGTCAATCATGCCATGGCGGAGGCCCTGAAGATCGTGTCGGTGCAGCGCGGCCACGACGCGCGCCAGTTCGTGCTGGCCGCGTTCGGCGGCGCGGGGCCTCTGCACGCGGCGGCACTGGCCGGCGAGCTCGGCATCGCCGAGGTTCTCTGCCCGCCGATCCCGGGCGCCTTCTCGGCGCTCGGGCTGGTCGGCACCGACCTCAGGCGCGAGTACGTGCGCACCGTCTACGTGACCACGGCGGCGGCCGATCCGGCGGCGCTGGAGGCAGCCTTCGCCGCGCTCGAGAAGCAAGGCGGCGCCATGCTCGACCGTGCCCGCGTGGCACCGGAGCGGCGCCGCTTCCAGCGCTCCGTCGATGCGCGCTACGAGCGCCAGTCCTACGAACTGACCGTGCCCGTGCCGCCCGGCACGCTCGATGCGGCGGCGCTGCAGGCGATCGCCGAGGCCTTCCACGACCGCCACCGTGCCACCTACGGCCACGACAATCGCGCCGAGCCGGTGCAGATCGTCAGCATCCGTCTCACTGCCATCGGCGCCATCCCGACGCTGGCCATCCGCGACCGCCCCGCGGCCGGCGGCGAGGCGATCAAGGGCCGCCGGCCGGTGTGGTTCCGCGGCTCGGGTGAGGCGGGCGCCACCGTCTACGACCGCGCGCGCATGGCCGCCGGTCTCGTCGTGCCGGGGCCGGCCGTGATCGAATCGCTCGAGTCGACCATCCTCGTCCCGCCCGGCTGGCAGGCCGCCATGGACGGCGACGGCTTCGTGGCTTTGACGCGCTCCCTCTCCCCACTGAAGAGTGGGGAGAGGGGATCGGCGCGGCGCAAGTCGCAAAGGAACGGCTGAAATGAAGGACACGCTGCTCAAGGCCGACCCGGCCAGCTTCGAGATCGTCAAGAACAGCTTCTACAAGATCGCCGAGGAGATGCGGGTGGTGCTGGCCAAGACCGCCTACTCGCCGAT
>DASRDL010000062.1:0-9784 GCA_035652635.1 Hyphomicrobiaceae bacterium
CTCGTCGGCCAGCGCCTCGGCCAGCTCTTCGCGCGCCCGCTCGGCCTGGCGCTGGCGGTTCCACAGGCTGGCGTAGAGGCCGCCCCTGGCGATGAGCTCGCTGTGCGTGCCCTGCTCGACCAGGCGCCCCTGATCGAGCACCAGGATGCTGTCGGCGTTGACGATGGTGGAGAGACGGTGGGCGATCACCAGCGTGGTGCGGTTGCGCGACACCTCGTCGAGCGCGTCCTGGATCTCCTTCTCGGTGTGGCTGTCGAGCGCGCTCGTCGCCTCGTCGAGCAGCAGGATCGGCGGGCCCTTGAGGATGGTGCGGGCGATGGCGACGCGCTGCTTTTCGCCGCCCGACAGCTTCAGGCCGCGCTCGCCGACCATGGTGCGGTATCCCTCGGGCAGCGCGCGGATGAAGCCGTCGATCTGCGCCATGCGCGCGGCGGCCTCCACCTCCTCGTCGGTGGCATCGGGTCGGCCGTAGCGGATGTTGTAGAGGATGGTGTCGTTGAAGAGCACGGTGTCCTGCGGCACCACGCCGATGGCCGCGCGCAGGGAGGCCTGTGTCACGTCGCGAATGTCCTGGCCGTCGATGGTGACGCGACCGCCGGCCACGTCGTAGAAGCGCAATAGGATGCGCGACAGCGTCGACTTGCCGGCACCCGACGGGCCGACGATCGCCACCATGCGGCCGGCCGGCACCTCGAAGGAGAGGCCATCGAGAATGAGGCGTTCCGGATCGTAAAAGAACCTCACGTCCTCGAAGCGGATGGTGCCGCCGCCGACCACGAGCGGCTTGGCGCCCGGCCGGTCCGCAACCTCCGGGGCCTCCGAGAGCACGTCCATCATGCGCTCGATGTCGGTGAGCGACTGCTTGATCTCGCGATAGACCATGCCCATGAAGTTCAGCGGTATGAACAGCTGCAGCATCAGGGCGTTGACCATGACGAAGTGGCCGACGGTCTTGGCCCCGGCCAGCACGTCGAGCACCGCCATCGCCATGCAGGCGGTGAGCGCCAGCGTGAACACGACCGCCTGCCCGGTGTTGAGCACGGCGAGCGAGACGTAGCTCTTGATGCTCGCCTCCTGGTAGGCGGCGATCGAGCGGTCGTAGCGCGCCGCCTCACGCTGCTCGGCGCCGAAGTACTTCACGGTCTCGTAGTTCAGCAGGCTGTCGATGGCCTTGGTATTGGCGTCCGCATCGCTCTCGTTCATGGTGCGGCGGATCTTGATGCGCCAGTCGGTGGCGCTCACCGTGAACCACAGGTAGCAGGCGATCATGGCCGCCACCACGGCGGCATAGCGCCAGTCGAACTCGACGAAAAGCACGCCCAGCACCAGCGCGAACTCCACCACGGTCGGCACGAACGTCATCAGCGTCATGCGCGTGATGTTCTCGATGCCGAGGCGGCCGCGCTCCAGCACCCGGGTGAGGCCGCCGGTCTTGCGCTCCAGGTGGAAGCGGAGCGAGAGGCGGTGCATGTGCTCGAAGGTGCCGAGCGCCAGTTTGCGCACCGCGTGCATCGCGACCTTGGCGAACATGCCTTCGCGCACCTGCACGAGCAGCGTCATGGCGATGCGCGTGGCGCCGTAGAGCAGGGTCGCCGCCACCGGCGCGCCGACGAGCCAGCCCAGCGTCTGCGTGCTCGGCACGCTGCCCCCCGTGGCCGCCACCAGCGCGTCCGTCGCCCACTTGAAGGTGAAGGGCATGGCGACAGTGACGAGCTTCGCCAGCAGCATCAGCGCCAGCGACAGGGCGACGGTGAGCTGCAGATCGGGTCGGTCGGACGGCCAGATGTAGGGAGCGAGCGCCTTGGCGACGCGCAGCTGGCTGGAGCGGGGTGCCGACCGACCGGTCGAGCTCTGATGGCCGCCGCTCGCGGCCGCGCCGGTGAAGCGTTGCATGGAGCGTGGCTTTAGCCCCACCCGACCTGCTTGTCGATCGGGTTGTGGACGACGCGCCGCTGCGTCGGCTTTACCGCACTGCGGCAAGCGCGCCGTGGGGGCTCAAGCGCGGCGCGGCGCGCGCGGCAGGTAGACGCGCTGGCAGGGCCGGATGTGATGCGGGTCCCTCAGGCGACGGCGGTTGGCGGCATAGATGCGCCGGTAACGCCAGCCGGCACCGTAGTGCTTCTCGGCGATGTGCCAGAGCGTGTCGCCCTGCTTGATGACGTACCAGCCCGGCGTCGCGATGTCGCTCCCCGCCCCCTCGCAGCTCTTCGAGGCCACGCGCTCGCGATAGGCCTTGAGCTCTGCTTTGCCCGCCGCGGCCTTCCTCGCCGCCACCTCCCTGGCCTGCGCGCGCTTCTCGAGCAGCGCTGCCCTGGCGGCCGCGCGCCGCTTGGCGGTCTCCGCCGCGGCCAGGCGACGCTCCTCGGCGTCCTTGGCCCTGATCTCCGCCATGCGCCTGGCCTCGGCCTCCCGCTTCTCCTTGCGCACGCGCCGCGCCTCGGCCCGGCGCTGCCGGGCCTCCTCTGCCTTGCGCTGCGCCTCGGCGCGCCGGGCCTCGGCGGCGGCCTTCCTCTCCTCTGCCACCTTGCGCGCGGAGGCGGCCTTCTCCGCCTGCGCCGGCTGTCTTGCCTCCTGGGGCTGCTTCGCCTGCCCGACCTTCTCGGCTTGCGTTGCCTTCTTGGCCTCGCTCGCCTTGCGTGCCGCTTCGGCCTTGCGCGCGTCCTCGGCCGCCTTGGCCTCGGCGAGCCTTCGCGCCTGCTCGGCCTTCTGCGCCTCAGCGGCCTTCTCGGCCTCGCTCGCCTTGCGCGCCTCTTCGGCCTTGCGCGCGTCCTCGGCCGCCTTGGCCTCGGTGAGCTTCTTCGCCTGCTCGGCGCGCAACACTTCCTCGGTCTTCCTGACCTCGGCCTCGCGCACGGCCCGGCGGTTCTCCGCCAGACGCCGCTCCTCGGTGTTCCTCTGCTGCGGCGGCGTCATGGCCGACGGCGCCGATGCAGGCGGCTGATTCGGCGCCGTCGGCTCCCTGGCGGCGGGCGCTCTGGCCTCACGCCCCTCGCTCGGCACGTCGCTGCCGGGAGGCGCCGCGCGCTCCACCAGCTTGCGCATGATTTCCTGGAAGCGCTTGCTCGACTGCGTCACCCAATCGGCTGCCTCGGTATCGCTCGGCGGAGCGGGCTTGCGCGCGACCGGCGCCGGCTGTTGCGATGCGTTGGCCGCCGGCACCCGCGGTTGCCCGCCACCCGCCGTACCGTCGCCGCCATGGCCGAGCCGCCTCATGAGGCTGCGGTATTCGCGCTCGGAGTAGTCGAGCCACCTGCGCGCCGCGGTCCAGGGATCACCGCCGGCATCGACCAACCTGCCCGACGGCGGCCCCTTGCCCGGCTGCGCCTCGGCCTGCCGCTTGCCCTCGAGCACCTCGCCGAACCGTTCGGAGGCGGCCTTTGCGAGCTCCTCGGCGCGCGCGCGCACGGCGTCGACCTCCTTGGCGCGGTCCGCGGTCGTGTGCTGCGCTGCGGCGAAGGCGCTCCAGCACATCAGCGCAGCCGACGACATGGCGCCCGCCAGAACACGCTTCATGACAGCCTTGTCTCCCTGCTCGCACCTAAAGAGGCCGTCTTTTCCGATAGTTGTGGCGCAGTGCTATGATGGCCGCAGAAGCCCGCGCCCCAAACTTAACCAACTCGCGTCGCCGCCGCAAACGCGCGAACGCCGGGCGTCGCACGCAGCGGCAGCGGCCGCAATTTGGGCTCCCTCGGCGCCTACGATTCACGTCGCGCGGCTCGGGCACATGACAACTGCAACGACGGCGAGGCAAGGTGCTCGCAGCTGGCGGCGTCAATACGGCAAGGACCACATGCAAAAGGTACACAAGACCAATCCGGAAGGCAGAGGCCGCATCCGTAACATCTGCGTCTACTGCGGCTCCAACGTCGGCACCAATCCCCGCTACGCCGAGACGGCGCGCACGCTCGGCGCGCTGATGGCGGGCGAGCGCGTGGGCCTCGTCTACGGCGGCGGCGGCGTGGGCCTGATGGGTGAGCTGGCGCGCTCCGTGCAGATGCACGGCGGACGCGTGACCGGCATCATTCCGGCTTTCCTGTCGCGCAAGGAGCGCATGCTGCGCGACGTCGACGAGCTGATCGTCGTGGAGGACATGCACCAGCGCAAGAAGCTGATGTTCGACAAGTCGGATGCCTTCGTCGCCCTTCCTGGCGGCATCGGCACGCTGGAGGAGCTGGTGGAGCAACTCACCTGGGCCCAGCTCGGACGCCACGCCAAGCCGATCGTGCTCGTCAATGTCGACGGCTTCTGGGAGCCGCTGCTCGCCCTGCTGCGGCACATGCACAGCGAGGCTTTCATCCGCCAGGACATGGACGTGCGCTTCACCACCGTCGCCGGGCCCGAGGAGGTGATCCCCGCCGTCAGGGCGGCGACCCGAGCCCGGCAGCAGCCGCAGGCTGCCGAAGCCGTGAGCGACAAGTTTTAGCTGGACCCGATGCCGGTTCGTCCGTTAACCTCTTTGTGCCGCGATCCGGGCTATGCTCGCGTGGGATCGTCGGCCGGATCGATGCGGTCATGTCACGTGTGATGCCAAGGGCGGCGATGCGCTGGGTCGCAGCGGCGTACCTGACGGCCGCGTTCGCCGGGCCTTCGCTCGCGTTCCAGGAAAGCACCGTGGGTGGCGGCACGACGGCTGCACCCGCCGGTCGCCCGAGCGCACCGCCCGGCCTCGACCTCACCCTGCCCGATCCCGGAGCCGGCAAGCCCGCGGGGACGGAAATCCGCATTCCCGGCGTCGGCACCCTCGGCGTGCTGCCCAAGCTCGATTTCGGCCTCGAGCTCCTCTACGGCGCCGACCAGTCGCCGGGGCCGCGTCCGGACGAGAAATCCGATCCCGGCGGCGTACAGCTGCGGGCCACCATCAAGCACCGCTTCTAACGCTCGGCGACCGCAAGCGAATCGGCGGTTTCTGAACGATGTTCCCAGCGGAACAGCGCCGCCCAGCCGCCCTGCGCCAGGTTGAAGCCGGAGGCGGGGAGCTTGCATTGCCCGCTCTCCCTGATACCAGCAGTCTCCGGCGCGTCGTCCTCGGGGCCTAGCGCCGATCCGGATTGCCGGAGGCAAGCGCCGGGGGACGTTGTGGACACGCGCTTCTCGCTGCCGACAAACCTGGTCCTCGATGCCGGCTACCGCATCGTGCGCGTCGTCGGGTCGGGCGGCTTCGGCATCACCTACGAGGCGGAGGACCTGAGTCTCGGCACCAACGTGGCGCTCAAGGAGTACTACCCCGCCGAGTACGGCGACCGCGACGCCACCATGAGCGTGCGGCCCAAGTCCCAGCGCCACCAGCAGACCTTCGAATGGGGCCGCTCCAATTTCCTCGAGGAGGCGCGCACGCTCGCCCGCTTCGAGCACCGCTCGATCGTGCGCGTGCTGCGCGTGTTCGAAGCCAATTCGACCGCCTACATGGTGATGCGCTTCGAGCAGGGCCCGAGCTTCGAAACCTGGCTCAACGGCCTGGGCCGCCTGCCGACGCAGGAGGAGCTCGACGGCATCGTCGCCCATCTGCTGTCGGCGCTCGAGACCCTGCACGCGGCCGACTTCCTGCATCGCGACATCGCCCCCGACAACATCATCATCCGGGCCGACGGCACGCCGGTGCTGCTCGACTTCGGTGCCGCCCGCCGTGCCGTGGCCGAGATGAGCCGCACGCTCACCGGCATCGTCAAGGCCGGCTACTCGCCGCACGAGCAGTACACCTCCAACAGCCGTCTGCAGGGCCCCTGGTCGGACTTCTACGCGCTGGGCGGCACGCTCTACCGCGCAGTGATGGGACGCCCGCCGGAGGAGTCGGCCCTGCGCGTCAGCGACGACCGCCTGGTACCCGCCTCCCAGGCCGCCAAGAAGGGCCGCTACCGCCCGGGGTTCCTCGCCGGCATCGACGCCTGCCTCAAGGTGCGGCATGCCGAGCGGCCGCGCTCGGTGGCGCAGCTGCGCGCGATGATGCTGGCCCCGACCAGCGTGCCCAAGCGCGGGCCGCTGCAGCCCCCGCGCGGGGGGCAGCGCCCGCCCACCCGTCCGGCCTCCGGCCGGCCGGTCACGCGCCCGCCGTCGACGCCGTCTCCCCGCCGCTGGCTCGCTCTCGTCGCCGCCAGCGTCGCACTGCTCGGCGGCGCCTACGGCGCCAGCGAGTACATGCGCTGGGAGCAGCACGGGTACATGCCCGCCGGCGCCGCGCTGGATGCCGCGCATCGTGCGGCGTTCGTCAAGCGCGTGCAAACGGCGCTCAAGCACAGCCGCTGCTATGACGGCGCCGTCAACGGCCGCAGCGCCGACGCCCAGCCGGCGCTCGACCGCTTCGTGGCAGGCGCCGGCCAGCAGGGGCGGGCGAGGCCGGCGCGCATCGATCTCGCCAGGGCCACCGCCGGCGAGTTCGAGGCATGGCTCGCCGAGGCCGAGCGCATCAGGAGCGAGGTCTGCGCGCCGAGATAGCCCTGCGCCCGCCTCACCCTTATGCTGGCATCCGCAAGGTGCAGCTCCCTGCCGCCCAGGATGCGACCCGTGACGCCGCTGCTCGACGACGACCGCCGCCGCCAGCACAAGATGCGCAACGACCTGCACTCTGGCCTGCTGGTCGGCGGATTGGGGCTCGTCACAGCCTTCTCGGCGTGGCTCATCTGGTCGTGGCCGGGCGTGCTGATTGCCGTGGCGTGGATCGGCGCGCTCTACCTGTTCGCCCCGCGCCTGCCGCCGCAGATCGTCATGCGCATGTATCGCGCGCGCCCGCTGGACCCCGGACACGGCAGCCAGATCCTCTACGTGGTCGACGAGCTCGCCCGCCGTGCCGGCCTGCCGGCGGCGCCCAAGGTCTTCGTCATCCCGAGCCTCACCCTCAACGCTTTCGCCGCCGGCACGCGCGAGAAGGCGGTGATCGGCCTCACCGAGGGACTGCTGCGCCGCCTCTCGCTGCCCGAGCTGGCCGGCGTGCTGGCGCACGAGATCAGCCACGTGCGCAACAACGACCTCGCCGTCATGGGGCTCGCCGACGTGATGACGCGCTTCACGCAGGCGCTGTCCTACCTCGCCCTGTTCCTCGCCATCTTCAACCTGCCGGCCATGCTCCTGGGCGAATCCGACATGCCGCTCTCGGCGCTCCTCCTGCTCTACCTGGCACCCAGCATCGGCAGCCTGCTGCAGCTCGGCCTTTCGCGCACGCGCGAGTACGATGCCGACCTGGAGGGCGCCGAGCTCACCGGCGACCCCAGGAGCCTCGCCTCCGCCCTGGAGAAGCTCGAGCGCTACCAGGGCAGCTTCTGGGAGGATCTGATGTTCCCGGTGCCGAGCCGGCGCATCCCGCAGCCGTCGCTGCTGCGCTCTCATCCTCCCACCGAGGACCGGGTGGCGCGGCTCCTCGCCCTCGAGAGCCGCGAGCTGGGGCCTCCCATCGAGGTGGTGGAGGAGCCCTTCGTGTCGATGGTCGGCATGGGTCCCGGCTCCATGCAGCCGCGCTACCGGTTCCCGGGCGTGTGGTATTGACGGCCTTCCCTCTCCCCGCCCTTCGCGGGGAGAGGGGCAGAAGGTAGCGTGCAAAAGCGCAGCGCATTGCACCGATATGCGCGTAGATCGGCGCAATGCGGCTTCGCCTTTTGCGCCCTACAGTGCCGTCCAAACGCTGCGCACGAACAGGGTGCGCAGGCCGGCGCGCTGCATGTTGCGGTGGCTCTGGGACAGGAACTCGGCAGCACCGCAGATGAAATCGACGCCGGCGGCGCCGGCATCGGCGATGCGCCGGACGAGCAGCGCCCTGTGCAGACCGTGACCGCGGAAGGCCGGGTCGGTGGCGGCATCGGCGCAGTAGCCGACCTTGTTTGCGACGTAGAGGATCGCGGTCGCCGCCGGCCTGCCGTCGAGGCGCGCGAGATAGAGCGACCAGCCGGGCTCATGGAGCCAGCCCTGCACGTTGGCCTTGAAGCCCGCCGCGTCGGGGATGCCCCAGCCGGCTGCGTGCGTGCCGAGGAACGTGTCGAGGCCGGCCGCATCGCTCACGCGCTCGATGGTGATGCCGTCGGCCGCGGGAGGGGCCTCCGCGCGCGGGGCGCAAACGAGGGCGGTGTGGAAACCCGACTGGAAGAAGCCGAGCCGCGCCAGCTCGCGGCCGAGGGCGGGATCGTAGTAGCCGGGCACGGTCTCGAACCGCGGCGCGACGCCCTCGGCGCGGTACCAGGCCGCGAGCGGTTCCAGCTCCTTCTCGTGCCCGATGCGCAGGCCGACGACGCTGTTGAAGCCCGGCACCGGCAGATTGCGCGCCATCAGTGCCACCGCACCGCCGCCGAGGTCGCGGATGGCGATGCCCACGGGATTGCCCGGCAGCCGCTCCAGCACGCGCATACGCGAGACCGTGTAGGCGATCTCGGTCTCCACCGTGCGGCGGACGAGGCGCAGCGACGGGATCAGCCTGCCCGCAGCGCTCATGGCGCATGCATCTCCTTGCGCAACAGGCTACAGGCCTCGCCGCCCGATCCGCGGCTCTCGCCTCTACCCGAAAAGCGGAACGAGGGACACTACGCCGCTTTCTTGGCCTGTGCAGCAATGTCGGCGAGCTGGCGCACCAGCGCGCGCACGCCGCGCAGGCGGTCCTCGGGCTTGGGCCAGTCGGCCTTGAACACCAGCTTGTGGTCGGGCTGCAGCTTCACGCCGCCGCCGGACCGCTGCATGAACGCCACCAGGCCATGCGGATTGGCGAACTGGTTCTTGCGGAAGGCGATGACGGCCCCCTTGGGCCCCGCATCCACCTGCTGCAGGCCGGCGTGCCGGGCGAGGCCCTTGATCTCCACCACGTCGAGCAGGTGGCGTACCTCCTCCGGCGGATCGCCGAAGCGGTCGGCGAGCTCCGCGGCGAAGGCGTCGATGTCGGCGCGCTCGGTGAGCGTGGACAGCCGGCGGTAGAGGCCGAGCCGCAAGGCGAGGTCGCTGACGTAGGTCTCCGGGATCAGCACCGAGGTGCCGAGCGCGATCTGCGGGCTCCACTGCTCCTGCGTCTCGCCGAGGTCGCCGCCCTTGAGCGCGGCCACCGCCTCCTCCAGCATCGACTGGTAGAGCTCGAAGCCGACCTCGCGGATGTGGCCCGACTGCTCCTCGCCCAGCAGGTTGCCGGCGCCGCGGATGTCCATGTCGTGGCTGGCGAGCGAGAAGCCGGCGCCCAGCGTGTCGAGCGACTGCAGCACCTTGAGGCGCTTCTCGGCACCCTCCGTGAGCCGCTGGCCGGCCGGCGTGGTGAAATAGGCGTAGGCGCGCGCCTTGGAGCGGCCGACGCGACCGCGCAGCTGGTAGAGCTGGGCCAGGCCGAACATGTCGGCGCGGTGGATCACAAGCGTGTTGGCGGTCGGGATGTCGAGGCCGCTCTCCACGATCGTGGTTGAGAGCAGCACGTCATACTGGCCGTCGTAGAAGGCGCTCATCACCGCCTCGAGCTGGGTGGGCGCCATCTGGCCGTGGCCGACGACGAACTTCACCTCGGGGACCTGTTCGCGCAGGAACCGCTCCAGCTCCGGCAGATCGGCGATGCGCGGGCAGACGTAGTAGGCCTGGCCGCCGCGATACTTCTCGCGCAGCAGCGCCTCACGGACAACCACGGGGTCCCATGGCGTGATGTAGGTCCGCACCGCCAGCCGGTCGACCGGCGGGGTGGCGATGATCGACATCTCCCGGATGCCGGAAAGCGACATCTGCAGCGTTCGCGGGATCGGCGTCGCCGTCAGTGTCAGCATGTGCACCTCGGCGCGGAGCTCCTTGAGCTTCTCCTTGTGCTTGACGCCGAAGTGCTGCTCCTCGTCGACGATCACGAGAC
>DASRDL010000063.1:0-2027 GCA_035652635.1 Hyphomicrobiaceae bacterium
CCGTCCGTATGGCGCGTCACTTCCCGGGGGGAAACGGCAATGAGTGGCATCATGTGGGCAATCATCGGCTGCGGATTGCTCTCGCTCGTCTACGGCGCCTACACCGTACGCGCGGTGATGAGCTCGGATGCCGGAACCGCCCGCATGCAGGAGATCGCGGGTGCCATCCAGGAAGGCGCGCAGGCCTATCTCACCCGCCAGTACACCACCATTGCCGTCGTCGGCGTCGTGATCTTCCTCATCGTCGGCGTGCTGCTGGGCTGGCTGGTGGCGCTGGGCTTCCTGATCGGCGCGGTGCTGTCGGGCACGGCCGGCTTCGTTGGCATGCTGGTGTCGGTGCGGGCCAACGTGCGCACCGCCCAGGCCTCGACGCGCTCGCTCGCCGACGGGCTGTCCATGGCCTTCCGCGCCGGCGCCGTCACCGGCCTGCTGGTGGCCGGGCTGGCGCTGCTCGGCGTCGCCGTCTACTACGGCATCCTGGTGGGCAGCGGGCTCGCCCCGACCAGCCGCACGGTGGTCGACTCGCTGGTGGCGCTGGGCTTCGGCGCCTCGCTCATCTCCATCTTCGCCCGTCTCGGCGGCGGCATCTTCACCAAGGGCGCCGACGTGGGCGGCGATCTCGTCGGCAAGGTCGAGGCCGGCATCCCGGAGGACGATCCGCGCAACCCGGCGACCATTGCCGACAACGTGGGCGACAACGTCGGCGACTGCGCCGGCATGGCGGCCGACCTGTTCGAGACCTATGCCGTAACCGTGGTCGCGACCATGGTGCTGGCTGCCATCTATTTCACCGGCCAGCCGGTGGTGACGAACCTGATGCTCTATCCGCTGGCGGTCTGCGCGGTGGGCGTCGTCGCCTCCATCATCGGCACGTTCTTCGTGCGCCTCGGCGCCAACCAGTCGATCATGGGCGCCCTCTACAAGGGCTTCATCGCCACCGGCATCCTGTCGCTCATCGCCCTGTGGCCGGTGACGGCATCTCTGTTGGGCATGGACGCGAGCTTCACCGCGCGCGGTACCACGTTCAGCGGCTGGGACCTCTACGTGTGCGGAATCGTCGGTCTCGTCGTGACGGCGCTCATCATCGTCGTCACCGAGTACTATACCGGCACCAACTACCGCCCCGTGCGCTCGATCGCCGAGGCCTCCAAGACCGGCCACGGCACCAACGTGATCCAGGGCCTGGCGGTGTCGCTGGAGGCCACCGCCCTGCCGGCGCTCATCATCTGCGCCGGCATCATCGTCTCCTACAACGTGGCGGGCCTGTTCGGCATCGCCATTGCCGTCACGGCCATGCTGTCGCTGGCCGGCGTGGTGGTGGCGCTCGACGCCTTCGGCCCCGTCACCGACAACGCCGGCGGCATCGCCGAGATGTCGGGGCTGCCCAAGGAGATCCGCAAGACCACCGACGCGCTCGATGCGGTCGGCAACACCACCAAGGCCGTCACCAAGGGCTACGCCATCGGCTCGGCGGGCCTCGGCGCACTGGTGCTGTTCGCCGCCTACAACGAGGACCTGCGCTTCTTCATCGGCCAGGCCAAGCCCGGCTCGCTGTTCCACGGCCTCAACGTCGACGGCCTGTTCTCGCTCGCCAATCCTTACGTGGTGGTCGGACTCTTCGTCGGCGGCCTGCTGCCCTACCTTTTCGGTGGCATCACCATGACGGCCGTCGGCCGCGCCGCCGCCTCGATCGTCGAGGAGGTGCGCCGCCAGTTCAGGGAGAAGCCCGGCATCATGAAGGGCACCGAGAAGCCCGACTATGCCCGCGCCGTGGACATGCTCACGCGCGCCGCCATCCGCGAGATGATCGTGCCCTCGCTGCTGCCGGTGCTCTCGCCCATCGTCGTGTTCTACGTGATCCGCTCGATCGGCGGCACCGGCAACGCCTTCGCCGCGCTCGGCGCCATGCTGCTCGGCGTGATCGTCACCGGCCTGTTCGTCGCCATCTCCATGACGGCGGGCGGCGGCGCCTGGGACAACGCCAAGAAGTACATCGAGGACGGCCACTTCGGCGGCAAGGGCTCGGA
>DASRDL010000064.1:0-5141 GCA_035652635.1 Hyphomicrobiaceae bacterium
CGTCGCGCGTGCTCTTTCCCAGGCCCGATGCAGGGGCCCCGCCCGACGCCGTCCTGCTCAACATGGCGGGCGGCCTCACCGGCGGCGACAGCATCGATACCGACATCGCGCTTGCGGCCGGCGCCGAGGCGACCGTCACCACGGCGGCCGCCGAGAAGGTCTACCGTTCACTCGAAGGAGAGGCGGAGGTCAGAGTGCGGCTGAGCCTGGGTGAAGGCGCACGCCTGAGTTGGCTGCCGCAGCCGACCATCGTGTTCGACCGCTCGCGGCTCGATCGGCGCACCGAGGTGGAGCTGGCCGGCAACGCCCGCCTGCTCGCGGTGGAGACGCTGATCTTCGGACGCGCGGCGATGGGCGAGGAGGTGCACTCCGGCTCCTGCCGCGACGCCTGGCGCGTGCGGCGTGACGGGAGCCTAGTCTTCGCCGACACGCTGCGGCTCGACGGCGCCGTGGCTGCGGCACTGGATCGGCCCGCGACGCTGGCCGGCGCCCGCGCCGCCGCCATGTTGCTCTACGTTGCCGCCGATGCGCCCCGGCGCCTGGCGCAGGTGCGCGCCCTGCTCGAGGGAGCCGGGTCCGCTGCCGGCGCCAGCACGTGGAACGGCGTGCTCGCCGTGCGCGCGATTGCGCGTGACGGGCGCGCGCTGCAAGGCGATATTGCGGCGCTCGTGGAGGCCCTGAGCGGCCGCCCGCCGCCGCGCGTGTGGGCCTGCTGAGCGGAGAGACGACATGGCGAGGGGCACGCGATGAACCTGACCCAGCGCGAGAAGGACAAGCTGCTGATCTCCATGGCGGCGATGGTGGCGCGCCGGCGGCTGGAGCGCGGCGTCAAGCTCAACTATCCGGAGGCCGTGGCGCTGATCTCCGACTTCGTGGTCGAGGGCGCACGCGACGGCCGCAGCGTGGCCGACCTGATGGAGGCCGGCGCGCACGTCGTCACGCGCGACCAGGTGATGGTCGGCATCGCCGAGATGCTGCACGACGTGCAGGTGGAGGCCACCTTCCCGGACGGCACGAAACTCGTCACCGTGCACAAGCCCATAAGGTAGCGGGACGGACGATGCGGCGGTTTACGAGGGGCGGGGTTGCCGTTGGCGCCGGGGCGGTGTTGGAGCAAGCGATGTCATGGGAGAGCAAAGCCCGATGCGCACACTGAGAACGGGCCTGGCGGCCCTGGCGGTAACGATGAGCGCCTCCGGCGCGGCGATGGCCCACACCGGGCTCGAGCACGCGCACTCCTTTGCCGCGGGCTTCGCCCATCCCTGGACCGGCTTCGACCACGTGCTGGCGATGGTGGCGGTCGGGTTGTGGGCGGGGCTGGTCGGCGGGCGCGCGCTGTGGGCCTGGCCGGCGGCATTCGTCGGCGTGATGCTGGCGGGCGGCGCGCTGGGCATCGCCGGCGTGGCCGTGCCCATGGTGGAGTCCGGCATCCTCGCCTCCATCATCGCCCTGGGCGTCCTGGTGCTGGCGGCCGTGCGGCTGCCGGTGGCTCTGGGGGCGCTCCTGGTGGGCGCATTCGCCGTCCTGCACGGCCACGCGCACGGCACCGAGCTGCCGGCCGAAGCCGCCGCCGTCGCCTACGCCTCGGGCTTCGCATCGGCGACGGCGATCCTGCACGGGCTGGGCCTCGGCCTCGCCCGGCTGTGCCGCGGCGGGCGCGGCGCACTGTTGGTGCGCGGGTCCGGCGCGGCGGTGGCTGCGGCCGGCATCGCCCTCGCTGTCATCTGAGGAGGCGCGCCATGATTCCTGGCGAGATCGTCACGGCGCCGGGCGATATCGAGCTCAACGCCGGCCGCACCGCCATCACGCTCGCGGTCGCCAACACCGGCGACCGGCCGATCCAGGTGGGCTCCCACTACCACTTCGCCGAGACCAACGCGGCGCTCGCGTTCGACCGCGCAGCCGCGCGCGGCCATCGCCTCGACATCCCGGCCGGCACCGCCGTGCGCTTCGAGCCCGGCCAGACGCGCGAGGTGCAGCTGGTGCCGTTCGCCGGCAAGCGCGAGGTGTGGGGCTTCCGCGGCCTGGTAATGGGGACGTTGTAGGCTGCGGCGCAGATTGTGAGGAGGCAGCCATGAGAACCTTCGAAGTAGGGATGAATTCGAAAGGGCAGATCACGATTCCGGCGCGGCTTCGGTAGCCGCCGTGAACAACGCCGCTCGCAAACACAGCCAAGCCAAGTAGCGGAGCAGCCATGCCCACCCGCATCTCCCGCGCCGCCTATGCCGACATGTTCGGGCCCACCACGGGCGACAAGGTGCGCCTCGCCGACACCGACCTCGTGGTGGAGGTGGAGCGCGATCTCACCGTCTACGGCGAGGAGGTGAAATTCGGCGGCGGCAAGGTGATCCGCGACGGCATGGGGCAGAGCCAGGCGAGCCGCGCCGACGGCGCGGTCGATACGGTCATCACCAACGCGCTCATCATCGACCACACTGGCATCTACAAGGCCGACGTGGGGCTGCGCGACGGGCGCATCTCGGGGATAGGCAAGGCCGGCAACCCCGATGTGCAACCGGGCGTCGACATCGTCGTCGGTCCGGGTACCGAGGCCATCGCCGGCGAGGGCAAGATCCTGACGGCCGGCGGCATCGACAGCCACATCCACTTCATCTGCCCGCAGCAGATCGAGGAGGCGCTGAACTCCGGCATCACCATGATGATCGGCGGCGGCACGGGTCCCGCGACCGGCACCGCGGCCACCACCTGCACGCCGGGCCCCTGGCACCTCGCGCGCATGATCGAGGCCGCGGATGCGTTCCCCATGAACCTCGCCTTCGCCGGCAAGGGCAACGCCTCCGAGCCCAGGGCGCTGGTGGAGATGATCGCGGGCGGCGCCTCCTGCCTCAAGCTGCACGAGGACTGGGGCACCACGCCCGCAGCGATCGACTGCGCCCTATCCGTGGCCGACGATCACGACGTGCAGGTGATGATCCACACCGACACGCTGAACGAGTCGGGCTTCGTGGAGGACACCATCGCCGCCTTCAAGGGGCGCACCATTCACGCCTTCCATACCGAAGGCGCCGGCGGCGGCCACGCACCCGACATCATCAAGGTGGCGGGGCTCGAGAACGTGCTGCCGTCCTCGACCAACCCGACGCGGCCTTTCACGGTGAACACGCTGGAGGAGCATCTCGACATGCTCATGGTGTGCCATCACCTCGACGCCAACATCCCTGAGGACATCGCCTTCGCCGAGAGCCGCATCCGGCGCGAGACCATCGCCGCCGAGGACATCCTGCACGACCTGGGCGCGCTCTCCATGCTCTCCTCCGACAGCCAGGCCATGGGCCGCGTCGGCGAGGTCATCATCCGCACCTGGCAGACGGCGCACAAGATGAAGGTCCAGCGGGGGCAGCTGAGGGAGGATGCGCCGGGCAACGACAACTTCCGTGTCAAGCGCTACATCGCCAAGTACACCATCAATCCCGCCATCGCCCAGGGTGTGGCGCACGAGCTGGGCTCGCTGGAGGTGGGCAAGCGCGCCGACCTGGTGCTGTGGAGCCCGGCGTTCTTCGGCGTCAAGCCCGACATGGTTCTTCTGGGCGGCAGCATCGCCGCCGCGCCGATGGGCGATCCCAACGCCTCGATCCCGACGCCCCAGCCCGTGCACTATCGCCCCATGTTCGCCGCCTACGGCAGGGCGGTTGCGGCTTCGGCGGTGACATTCGTGAGCCAGGCCGCCGTCAGCGGGCTGCTGGCGCAGCGCCTGGGCGTCGCCAAGAAGCTGATGCCGGTGAAGAACACGCGCGGCGGCATCTCCAAGAAGTCGATGGCTCTCAACGACGCCACGCCCGTCATCGAGGTCGACCCCGAAACCTACGAGGTGCGGGCCGACGGCGTGCTGTTGACCTGCGAGCCCGCCAAGTCGCTGCCCATGACGCAGCGGTATTTCCTGTTCTGAGGCGGGCCGATCCGGCGAGTGCCGGGGCAGACCCGGCCCGGACCGAGCGACCGGCTCAGGTCGCGTGACGCGGCACGTGCATGCCGTAGCTTCCGGCCCCGTGCAGCTCTGCGGCGCCCTCGCGCATCTCGTCCGCGAGCAGGGCGTATGCCGCCAGCCACGCCTCCCTGACTGCCGGCGTCCAGTCGGAGCGCAGCCCCTGCTCCAGCGTCCAGATCAGCGACTGTCCGAACGGCCGGTAATCCTCGGGAAACACGCCGTAGGTGACGTGCCGGCGGCCGAGATCGCGCACGACCGGGGCGATCTCGTCGAAGTTGTCGAGGTTGGCGACGACGATCGCCAGCATGGCCATGAGTTTGGCGCCCTGGTTGGAGAGATCGCCGGGAAAGCGCTGGCGCATGTGCGGCGCGATGTCGAACAGCCGCCGATAGAAAACCTCGGCCACCAGCGGCCCGGTCGGTTCCACGCGCCTGAACGACTCCTGCACGAGGCGAACCTGGGCAGGTGTCAGCGGCGCGACCTTGATCATGGAGAGCATCGTCAAATTGCCGACCGAGACCAGCGCCATGCCGCCGGCGATCACGTAGGCGAGGAAATTCTGGCTGAAGATCGGCTTGCTTATCTCGACGGCGACCTCGAGGGGTACGAAATAGGCGGCGGCCATCGCCGTGTAGTGCATCGAGGCGATGGCGATCCCCTGCACGACGCCACCGGCGAGCGTCATGACGAGGTTGCGCCTGTAGAAGGCGAACCAGAGGGCAGCGCACGAGGCGCCGATGGCGATCCCGACCGACGCCGCCACCAATCGCAGGTCGTAGGCCTGGCCGCAGCCGCGGATCGCGCTCATGCCGAGATAGTGCATGCCGGCGATGCCGAGCCCCATGAACAGGCCGCCGAGCGGAATGCTCGTGATGCCGAACTTGCGCGTGCTGGCGATATAGAGGCCGATGCCGGTGGCGAGGATGGCGATGCACACGGAGGCGATGGTCTCGAGCAGGTTGTAGTTCACCACCACCGGGAACTCGACAGCCATCATGGCCACGAAGTGCATCGACCAGATGGTGGCTCCCATGATCAGACCGCCATTGGCCAGTGCGAAGCTGCGGCGGCCGGCGTCCTGCTCGTGCGCGGCCCGCGATGTCAAGGCGAGCGCCGTAAGCGATCCGAGGATGGCCACGCCGATGGAGAGAAGCACCAACACGGGCTGATAGACTACGACCATTGCCGAGACCCC
>DASRDL010000065.1:0-3466 GCA_035652635.1 Hyphomicrobiaceae bacterium
TCCCGACCACGTCGACGGGCACCAGCACGTTCACGTGCTCTCCGGCGTGCGCCAGGTGCTGCTCGAGACGCTGCGGCGCCGCTACCCCGATCGGCCGCCGCTCGTGCGGGACCCCTCGGATCGGCCGGGCAACATCCTCGAACGGGGCCAGGCGGTGGCCAAGAGTTTCGCCATCGGCGCCCTTGCTCTCGGTTTCGGGCGGGCGGCGCAGAGCATGGGAGTGCCCGTCAACGACACCTTCGCCGGCGTCTCCAACTTCGACACTGCCGTGCCCTTCGCCGACGAGCTCGACGCGGCCCTCACCCGCCCGGGCAGACTGCACCTCGTCATGTGCCACCCCGGCCATGCGGACGCCGAGCTGGCCGCGCTCGATCCGGTCGTCGAGCGCCGGCGCATGGAGTACGAGGCGCTGATGCGCGATCCCGATCTGCCGGCACGCATCTGGCATCCGTCTCGCGCCGCCGACGGACCGCCCCTGCAGTGGCCGGACCCGGGTCACTGATGAGCGGCGAGGACAACAGGTCGGCTCCCTACGCGCGGCGCTACCCGCTGCGTCACGGTCTGGGGTTCCTGCTTTCCGGTTGCGTCGCCTTCTCGGTCGATGCGCTGCTGCTCTGGTTTCTGACGTCGCTCGCGGGCGTGCATCCGATACCGGCGCGGCTGGTCGCCATCACCTGCGCCATGATTGCGGGCTGGCTGATGCACCGCTCCCTCACTTTCGCGGTGCCCTCGCCGCCGAGCGTGGCGGAGTTCGTGCGTTACTCCGGTGTGCAGTGGACCGCCGCGGCCGTGAACTACGGTGTCTTCGTCCTCGTCGTCCTGTGGCAGCCGCTGATCGCGCCGCTGCTGGCGCTGGTCATCGCCACGGCGCTGTCGGTGAGCATTTCGTACCTCGGCATGCGCTTCGGCGTGTTCCGCGAGCCCGGCACCGGGGCGTGATTGCGTGACAGGCGCATGACAGTCGGCGCCGTGCCGACCGGTGTTCCCCGCATTTTTGGTCGCCTTGCGGCCGGTGCCGCCGCAACGTAACGTGCCCCCGAGTCGGAGCAAGGTCCCCGGCCACAGAGCGAAAGCGACCATGCCGCACCCCAAGGTGAGAAACGTCAGCATCTTCGGCGCCGGCTACGTCGGGCTGGTGACGGGATGCGGGCTCGCCAAGCTCGGCCATCGGGTCACCGTTTTCGACATCGACGACAAGAAGATCGCCAAGCTGCAGGAGGGGCTCTGCCCGTTCTACGAACCGGGGCTCGGCGACCTGCTCGTCGAGGGCATCTCTGCGGGCAAGCTCATCTTCACCACCGACCCCGAGCCGGCCGTCGTCGACCACCGCTACATCTTCATCGCCGTCCCGACGCCGATGCTGCCGAGCGGCGAGGCCGATCTCGCCCACCTCGACCGTGCGCTCGCCGACATCTCGTCGCGGGTGCGCGAGGAGACGCTCGTCATCGTCAAGTCGACCATTCCCGTCGGCTCCTTTGCCAAGCTGACCCAGGGCATCGCCGACCGGGCGCGCGCGCTCGTGCATCTCGTTTCCAACCCGGAGTTCGTCGCCGAGGGCAATGCCGTCACCGACTTCTTCAAGCCGTTCCGGACGGTGATCGGCGCCGACCGCGACGATCTCGCGCGCGAGGTCGGTGCTCTGTTCGCCGGCCTGCCGGGGCATTTCATCTACACCGACCCGAGCACGGCCCAGATGATCAAGTACGGGTCGAATGCTCTGCTGGCGACGCGCGTCGCCTTCATCAACGAGCTGTCCCAGGTGTGCGAGCGCCTCGGCGTAGACATCGCCGACGTCTCGCGAGCCATGCTGATGGACCCGCGGCTCGGCACCGGCTACCTCAGCGCCGGCATCGGCTTCGCCGGCCCGTGCCTGCCGAAGGACATCGCCGCACTGCAGGCCACCGCCACCGCGGCCGGGTTGCGCGTGCCCCTCATCACCTCGGTCACGGAGCAGAACAAGTCGCATCTGGCGTCCGTGACGCGCCAGATCGAGCAGGCGCTCGACGGCGGTCGCGTGGTCGCCGTGTTCGGCATTTCCTTCAAGCCGAATACGGACGATGTGCGCAACGCCTTCTCGGTATCGATCGTCCAGGCGCTGGCGAAGGTGGCCAAGACCGTCAACGTCACCGATCCGCGCTCGTTGCAGGGTGCCCGCGAGCTGTTGAAGGAGAACAACATCCGCTTCTTCGCCGATCCGCTGCAGTGCGCCGCCGGATCGGACCTGCAGGTGTTTCTCACCCCCTGGGCCGGCTACAAGGCGCTCGATCTGTGGCAGCTCAAGGCGCTGGTGCGGCGGCCGGCCATCTTCGATGCCATGCAGACCATCGACCTGCGCGCCGCCGCCGCTGCCGGCTTCACCTACAAGGGCGTCGGCCGGCATTTCAGCGATGGGCCGCCGCCGTTCGTCATCGATTGACCGACCGCTCGGGCCGTCCGGCGCGGCCTCACTTGTTGTTGGTGGTGGCGATGAAGTCGGGGTCCTCCTGGGCGCGCCGCTCGAAGGCCAGGAAGTCGTAGTAGCCGCAGCGGCCGCCGGGAAAGCTGCGGCAGAGCGAAGGCCGCGCCTCGTAGACCGTGCAGCGGCGCGCCTCGGTGTCGAAGAAGCGGCACACCCCGCCGAAGATGTGGTCCTTCTTGCGGCGCATGGAGTACTTGGCGCCCCAGCGCTCGACCGTGAATTTCGACTTTGCCTTTCGGAAGCTCAGGCCGAAATGCTTGGCCAGCCGCTCCACGTCGCGCTTGGTGAGGGCGATCAGGGGATAGGAGCAGCAGTAGCCTGGACACTTCTTGCAATTGTACATCTGGCTGTCGCCGCGGTTGACAGAAGAAGGAGGGTTAGCACGGATTCGCGCCCGCCGGCAGCGCAGCCGGGCACCACCTTCCCATGCCGGCGCAGCAAAGCCCCGCAACGTCTCGGCTTGTGTTGCCTGTGGCGAGCCGATACCGTTGCCCATCCCGTTCAACCGATCCCAGTGCACGCGCAACGGAGGACCCCCGTGACCTTCAAGCTCCCCGAACTCCCCTATGCCTACGATGCGCTCGCGCCCTACATGTCGGCCGAGACGCTGCAGTTCCACCACGACAAGCACCACCAAGCCTACGTCGACAACGGCAACAAGGTAGCGGGCCCCGGCACCAAGTACGACGGCAAGTCGATCGAGCAGATCTGCAAGGAGGCATTCGCCGCCAAGGACGCGCCGGTGATCAACAACATCGGCCAGCACTACAACCACGTCCACTTCTGGCAGTGGATGAAGAAGGGCGGCGGCGGCAAGAAGCTGCCCGGCAAGCTGCAGGCCATGGTCGACAAGGACTGCGGCGGCTTCGACAAGCTGCGCGCCGACTTCATCAACGCCGGCGTCACCCAGTTCGGCTCCGGCTGGGCGTGGCTGGCCGTCAAGGGCGGCAAGCTCGAGGTGATGAAGACGCCCAACGGCGAGAACCCGCTGATGTCGGGTGCCACCCC